>JANXYS010000402.1 GCA_025355935.1 Chitinophagales bacterium
CGACATCAGCGGATCTGGAAAAAAGATACTAGGCCACACAGGAGAAATTGACGTGCAAACGATAAAGAACAATTTAGTTTATCCATCAACTCCTGACAGCCTCAACGGACCTTTCGCTGAAGTATTAACAAAGGCGGGCAAGGTTAAAACATGCGAATTCCGGTTTCGTAAGCCTGATTCCACTGAGATATGGCTGGAAGCAACCATCCATAACTTATTGAACGAATCAGCGATACAGGCTGTTGTAATTCTTTTCAGGGATATCTCATTCAGGAAAATATTTGAAGAAGGCCTTAAATTGTCAGAAGAGAAATACCGCAATCTTTTTAATATTAACCCGTCTCTGATTTTAATTTCCGATCCATCAGATCATTCCATAAAGGAGGTTAACGCTGCTGCGGTAAGGGAGCTCGGGTATAGCCGTAAAGATTTTCTTAAACTGCGGACTACAGACCTTACTACAAAATCGGAAAAAAGAAAATTGACGTTACTTTCGAATAAAATGGTGAAAATAAAGGACTTTCAAACTGAGAATGTCTGGCCTATTTTAACGAGCAAGGGTCATATTAAATACCTCCAGGCTACTTCCAGGGCGATAAATTATTATGGCAAACAAGCAACACTCACCATTGCTAATGATATCTCTGAAAAAATTGAGTTGGAAAAGAAGCTTTCAGAACAACGATTAAAAACCCAGCATGAGATCACAACTGCCGTAATTACTGCCCAGGAACAGGAAAGAGAACTGCTCGGAAAAGAGCTTCATGATAATATTAACCAGATATTGGTTACAACTAAATTATACATCGAATACGCACTTACGAATGAGAATATGCGTCCTGCACTATTAACAAGTGCAAAAGAGTTTATAACGGCAGCAGTTGAAGAATTGCGTAACCTCTCAAAATCGCTCCTCCCTCCTTCCCTGGGGGAGGTTGGACTTATAATGGCTCTCGATGAGTTAACAGAAAGTATTCAAACTGTAAATAAATTTAATCTGATTACTGATTGGACCCAACTGGATGAAAATCAGCTTTCTGACAAACTTAAGCTGACTATTTTCAGGATCGTGCAGGAGCAATTAAGCAATGTTATTAAACATGCCCAGGCAAAAAATGTATGGATTAAAATAAAATTAGAAAAAGAGCGTTTAACCCTCAATATCAAAGATGATGGTGTTGGGTTTATCGTAACGGATCGGCATTCGGGAGTAGGTTTAAAAAATATCATTAGTCGCGCGGAACTGCATAATGGAATTATGAAACTTACTTCTCAAAAGAAGACGGGCTGTACGCTAAACCTGAAGTTCCCTCTCTGACATCTATGAAGCCACCTAAAACCTTACAATGGAAAACATTCTACTGGTTGATGACCATAATATCATCCGCGAAGGCCTTAAGATTATGTTTAGGGATGAAGCGTCAATGTTCAACTTCGACGAAGCCTCGAATGGCGATGATGCCATGACGCTCATTAAAGAAAATAATTATTCCCTGATTATTTTAGATCTGAATATCCCTGGGTTTAATGCTAAAGATCTGCTGCAGGAAACGCTGCAGTTGAAGCCTGATGCAAAAATTCTTATATTCAGTATGAACGCAGAAAATATTTTTGCCAAACCATTTCTTCGTATGGGCGCTAGGGGCTTCGTGAGGAAAGATGAAGATTCAGAAGAAATTAAAAATGCTATTCTTACTGTCTTAAGTAACAGGCGGTATATAAGTCCCCAGTTAAGCGAAGACCTGGCTGGTGACCTTCAGTTGAAACAAACGAATAATCCCTTCGATAAGTTAAGCCCTAAACAATCAGAGATTACGCGGTTTCTTATGGAAGGTAAAGGCTTAAACGAAATATGCAGCAAAATGAACCTTCATAGTTCAACCATAAGCACACAAAAAACCCGAATTTTCCAAAAACTAAATGTGAAAAATGTCGTTGATCTTTACGCTCTTGCCAAAATGCACAGCGTAGCCTACAATAATTAAGATTTTTAAAATATTAAAGTTTAGTGCTCCCCCTCTTTTGGGGGAGTTTTGTTAGATATACTATTTTCAAATTGCCTTATTTACAATTTAATTTTTCTCGATAAAAAGCTGTACTTTATATTAAGTGAAAACGAGGAAAAAATATGGAAAACAAATTATACATAAAGCGAATAAAGATCACGTTTGGTGCGGCATTTATTTGTTTAGGAATTCTTTTATGGTTTACCTATTATAACATGCGGAACGCGGAAACGGAGAGCCGTAATGTAAAATCTGCACTCAATGTTTTATTGCGCCTGGAAAATGTGCTAGCTGGCCTGCATAGTATCGAAAGTAGCCAACGGGGATTTACAATTTCCGGCGATGAAAAATACCTTGAGGATTTCGATGGTTCCCTCAATCGTATCAGGCGGGATACAACACTGCTTGGTAATTTAGATCTTTCCGATTCGACTAACGCGGACGAGCGATCCCGGCTTTTAAAAATGATCAATCAGAAAGTAGCGCATACAAAGTTTGTGGTTGAAGTGAGACGTTTATATGGATATGACTCTGCCTCTGCATACATGCAAACCAATACAGGAAAGGTTTTAATGGATAGTATCGCATCTAGCATTAATAATATTCAAAATAAAGACAGGCTTTTACTCCAGGAATCAAACCTGAGTCGTGAGAAATTTGCCAGACAAATAGCTTGGGAATTTGCAATTCTTTCCATTCTAATTGTACTCATTCTTTATTATAGCATTTATATTATTTACACGGAATTTTCATTAATAGAAAAAAATGAAAAAGCCTTGAAATACAACGCTTCCCTGATACGAAACATTTATGACCCAATAATAACGACAGATGAAAATTTTGTAATCACAAACTGGAACCTTTATGCGCAGAAGTTGTATGGATTTACAGAAGAGGAAGCGCTGGGTAAAAATATCGGCGTCCTATTGGCTATAAAGTATACTACTGAGTCGCGTGAGAGTGTAATGGATGTGTACCTAAGTGAAGATCACTGGAAAGGGGAAGTAATTCATCATCACAAAGATGGTCATCCCATTGATGTTGAAGTAACTACCTCTACTTTGAGAGATACTACAGGTAAGAAGCAGGGGATAGTTGCGGTTATCAGGGATATTACGGCCCGCAAATCGATGGAGAATAAGTTACAGCAATTAACTGAAACCCTGCAGCAACAAGTCAACGAGAAATCAAGGGAATTAAGTCATGTCTTTGAACGTATAACAGATGCGTTTATAGCACTCGATAATAACTGGAACTATACCTATCTAAACGACAAAGCGGCTGAGATGCATGGGCGATCAGCCGGCGACCTCATAGGTAAAAATATTTGGGAAGAGTTTCCGGATGTTGTTGATGAGCCCTTTTACGACGCGCTCCATTTAGCACGGGAAACTCAGCAGGCACAACGTCTTCAATTATATTATTCCACTGCTGATAAATGGTTCGAAGACCTTATTTACCCGTCTGAAGATGGACTTTCGGTTTATTATCATGATATCACAGACAAAAAGAAATCTGAAATAACACTTCAAAAGGTATATGAAAAACTAAGTTATCATATTAACAATACTCCTATGGCGGTAGTTGAATTTGATAGCGAAATGAATATTCTTCAATGGAGTAAAAGAGCCGAAGAAATTTTCGGTTGGTCAGCTGCAGAGGTAATGGGTAAAAACGTTGATCAATTAAAATTTGTTTTTGAAGATGATCTGGAAATTGTATATAAATCGGTTGAAGAACTCAGATCAAATAAGGCTAATAATATCGTGTATAACCGTAACCGGACAAAAAAGGGGGATATTTTATATTGCGAATGGTACAATTCTGTATTGAGAGACGAAGAAGGCCGAACAGTAGGTATTATGTCGATCGCTCAGGATGTTTCAGCAAGAAAACGCATAGAACTCGAATTGCAGGAAGCTGAGTCGAAATTTAGAAACCTGGTAGAACAGTCTATGGTAGGTGTTTACATAATCCAGGATAACAAGCTGGCTTACGTAAATCCAACCTTTGCGAATATTTTTGGATATGATGAGAAAGAGATAAATGAAGATTTTAGGCCCGGTGATCTGGTCCATCCTGATGATAAGTCGACAGTTCTTCAAAACATTAATCTTAGAATGGAAGGCACGCATGAAAGCATGAACTACGAATTAAGGGGCGTTCACAAAAACGGGCAGGAAATCTCAGTAGAAGTTTTCGGGTCATTTACAACGTATCGGGGTCGCCCAGCTATCATCGGAACGCTCATTGATATTACAGAAAGAAAGAAATCAATTAAAAACCTGGAGGCTTCAGAAGAGGCTTTAAAAATTTCTAACGAACGTTTCTTACTTGTAGCCAAGGCTACAAACGATGCAGTGTGGGATTGGGACATGGTTAGCGATAAGATCTGGGGTAATGAAACATTTTGTAAAATATTTGAGATTAACAATTCGGAAGAATTTACGTTTGAAAAATTTATAACCCGTATTCATCCGGATGATCGCGAAAATCTCCTTAAGAATTTTCACAGGTCGATAAAAAATGAAGTGAGCCAGGTAACCGAGGAATTCAGACTCGGGACTAAAAGCGGAAACTACCTGACCGTATATGACAAGGCATATGTTATATATGATGAAGAAAATAAAGCAGTACGTATGCTGGGTGCGATGCAGGATATTACCGAAGAGCGCCAGGCTGAACGAAAACTTCTCATTGAAAAAGAATTATCTGATTCAATTATTAATAGCCTTCCGGGGGTATTCTACCTTTTAAATCGCAGTGGTAAATTTTACAGGTGGAATAAAAACCTGGAAACGGTTACCGGGTATACCACAGAAGAGATTGCAATCAATGATCCATTGTGTTTTTTTAGTCCCCATGACCGGCCCGCGATTGTAAAGAAAGTTCAGAATATTTTTGCAAAGGGACAAGACAGCGTACAGGTTGAATTTATTGCCAAGAATGGATCCAAAACTCCCTACTATTTTACCGGAATGTTTATAAATTATGAGGGTGAAAGCTGTTTTCTTGGCGTAGGAATAGATATTTCTGAAAGGGTACATTCACAAAAGCAATTAATTGAAAGTGAAGAAAAATATCGTACCCTGATTGACCAGGCATCCGATGGTATATTTATAAGTGATGAAAAAGGCGACTATCATGATGTAAATTCCAGTGCTGAAATGCTCACCGGTTACAGTAAGGAGGAATTGCTTGAAATGAATGCAAAGGATATTATCTATGATGATATGGTTCGCCACCCATTCAGATACAAAGAATTAGTAGAAGGAAAGGTAGTGCTTGCCGAACGCATAATGCGACAGAAATCGGGGCAGTTAATTAATGTAGAAATTAGTTCAAAATTACTTACCGATGGACGTTACCAGGCGATCATTCGTAACATTACGGCCCGTAAAATGGCCGAAGAAGCACTTCGCATTTCGGAAAGTAAATATCGATTGCTATTCAATAAGAATCCGATGCCAATGTGGATGATCTCTATTCCAGAGCGCAATTTCCTTGATGTCAATCCGGCCGCCATTGAATTTTATGGTTACAGCAAGGAGGAATTTCTGGCGATGAATATTTTTGATATTACAGTTGCAGAGCTCAATGAGGACCTGGTGCTAAAAAATAATAGTAATTCAAATGGTTATGCCAGTCAGGGCGGTATCTGGGAGCAAGTAAAAAAGGACGGCAACAGCGCCAAAATC
>JANXYS010000410.1 GCA_025355935.1 Chitinophagales bacterium
AGGAGATCATCAGTATTCTTTATCACTTTTTTTTGCTATTTCCTCCATGGCTGAATTGTGCCGCTATCTTAATTTTTTAGCAGTGATTTTTTTATAGATTCTTCCAACTCAGCCTCAGTCTGCACCATCGTGCCTTGCCCATATACTATGTACCATTTCCCCATTTGCTTCACATAGGTGGCAGACCTGATTACTTTCACATGTAAGTCGCCTTTGGGTGATGAAAATACCACATTCAATATCACATTGCTTACGGCCGTGTTACCATCAAAAATCCTTAGTAATGCCGTTCCTATCACAGGTGTTACCGATTTAAATTTCAAGCCGTATTTTTTAAAGGAGCTCTGTTCCTGTATTCTGCCATAATATACCACGCCTTCTGCGCCGACAGAAATATAATCATCGTTCAGATAAGCAGAACTATCGGCTAACATCCCCAATGCTTCAATCTCTCTCCTGTCTTCAGGATAATTGCTAATATTGTATTTGCCCGACGGGGGTACTTGCGCCACTATATTTCTTGAGACGAAGAACAGTATGATGCCAGTCAGCAGTATCATTTTGTAGTTAAGTTGTTGTTTCATTTTTTGTTGGTTTAATAAAAAGAAATTTTTTGCCATACTATCTTAAAAGAAATGAAGAGCAATCCATTTGGAAAAGGCCTGCCACCATAGTGAATGACTGTTAGGTATAATTAAAAACGTGATGGCAATGATGGCTAAAAAAACACCCATTGGAAAGGCTGATCTTTTTTGTATAATATCTGCTACCATCCAACCCAGCGTTAATACAGCTGTAAACGCTACCATTGATGGAATGGCGATCATTGGGGGTAACCCACAAAAAACAACCAGAAAACGTCCCAATCCGGGTCCTAAAATCATTAAACCAATAGATGCAAAAAAACGGAGATGAAAGGAAGTTTTCTTTTTATAATAAATTCCAAGACCATATAAGATGCTGAGATAAAACATGTCAGGGATGCCTGAAGTCATGCCAGCTAATGCTTCTGTTTCGCCTACGGTTTCAAGATTCCTGATATAACCAGCCCTGGCTACGAAAAATAAGGATAGCACCAGCAATGGAAATATAAAATAGGAGGCCTTACCAACTATCCTGTGTAATCTTATTTTTTTAGTTCTTATAAAAATTGGTTGGGCAATTAATATCAAAATCCAAGTCAGCATCATTGCTCCATGAAAATGGTGTGCTAAGCTAAACCCTTCAAAGTTGGGGAATTTAATGAGGTAAGTTTTGTAAAATCCACCAAAGGTGATTAGGAGCAGAAAGATAAAAAAGTAAATCAGCCGGTTGGTTATCCCACTATTTTCGTGCGGTTTGCTTTGAGATACGTCTGGGCTCAGCATAATATTTTATTGGTTGGTTATTGTGTTTCGTAAAACTCAGCACTTATAAATTCGTTTTAAAACATTGAATGGTGAACAGCCAGTATTTTGAGTGAACGACGGCATTTTCGGTATAAGGCAATTATTGAAGAATGCTTTTGCCATTCCCTCAAATAAATGGTCACTCACCAAAAGCGTTAGGTGATGCTGATGGGTTTGGTTAACTTTAAAACATACCAAAGAGTTATGCAGCGGATACTCATTTCATTTTATTTCTTTATTCTAAGCGTTGGTATATGTGCTGCACAGGATACGTTGGTACTGAATGGCCAGCCCAACTGGAATCAATCGCTGGATATTGCTGATAACTGTGTTATTTACCAGGAAAAAGGTGATACAGCCCTCTCTTTTGATGAAGTAAAGAAACATGTCTTTGTTCCTTATAAAAATGAATGGCGCAAACAAAAATTCGGTAACAGGCCGTTGATCATTCAATGGAAAAAATTCACTGTTCGAAATACATCAGCAACAGATACAATAAACCTTAGTTTAAATACCGTTCATTATTTTACAAGGTTATATTCAGATAATAGATTGATAGCCCGGAGCGGTGCATACGAAACCAAGAGTTTACTTCCCCCAGGTACCAGCTCTGCTTATGAACGGGGAAGGCTTCCTATTATAGTGCAACCCCAATCCACCAGCACCTTTTGGCTACGGACAGAAGACCGGCAGAGCCAATTGATTCCTCCCATTATGTTTCTTGAAACCCAACTTACCGGCATCGCCGAAGAGGTGCATAGTAGCTTTGGCGCCAGGTACCTGTTTCTTATACTAGCGGCTATGGCAGGGTGCTTCTTTTTTATTGGCATCTTCGCCGCTTACAACTATCACCTGTATCGGCATGTTTCTTTTATTTGGTATATAAGTTACACCATTGCTGCTTTCTTCTCTTGTTTGCATTGGATGGATATCCGGCTGGGCATGTATATGTTTTCACCATTATTGCATGACATCATTTTTTCGGTTTTTGTTTATTTAATACCTATACTGTATAGTTTTTTTATAGGTAGTATGCTTCAGTTAAACGTTCATTTTAAAAAAGGCTGGTTAGTGGTCAAGCTGTTGGCGCTTATTTGCATATCGCAGATGATATTGCAGCTTTTAGAAGTGCGGTTTGGCTGGTTCCCTTTTAACCTCGATTATTATAGTATCATTTTAACACCTTTTGCCATTATACTTCTCAATATTATTTTATTAATACTTGCCGCAAAAAGTAAAGACCCTGTGAAATGGTTTTTATTCACTGGAATAGTAAGCCTGCTTGTATTATGGTGTTCGCCATTGTTAAATCTGTATACGCCACCTACTGATATGAATTATGAATTATTCCTGGTCATTAATTTCGTTGTTGTATTTCTTATGCTGGGCCTGGTGATTGAAGCCATCTGTTTTTCCTTTGCATTGACTTATCGTAGTAAACTGGTGTTGCTAGAAAAAAATAATTTACAGCAAAATTATAACCAACAATTGCAAGCCGCTCTACAACTAAGAAGCAACGAACTTGACGCACAAAACAAAGTAGTGGAAGCACAAAAAATAAAACAGGTAGAAACGGCATTTGAATACAAAATTGCAGAAACTGAAATGATCGCCTTACGGGCCCAGATGAATCCTCATTTTATTTTCAATTGTCTCAATTCCATCAAGCTGTACACACTGGAAAATGATTCCCAAACAGCCTCTGAATACCTTACCAAATTCTCCCAGCTTATCCGACTCGTACTGGAAAATTCAATGTCAGAAAAAGTAACGCTGCAAAAGGAATTGGAGACGCTTAAACTTTATATAGAATTGGAAGCTATGCGATTCAAAGACAAGGTACAATACAAGATAAACGTTGTACCACATATTGATCAACAATACGTTGAAATACCTCCGTTGCTGCTGCAGCCTTATGTGGAAAACGCCATCTGGCATGGCCTGATGCACAAACCAGAAGGCGGAAATATTAGCATTGATATTTCGCAGCCTGAAGAATATTTATTGCATATAGAAATCTGCGATGATGGCATCGGCAGGGAGATGGCAAAAAAGCACAAAAGCAAATCGGCCACCAGGCAAAAATCTTTTGGGTTAAAGATGACTGCTGAAAGGCTGGATGCTATCAACCATATTTACCAGACAAAAACGGAAGTGAAAATTGTTGACTTGGTAGATACTGAGGGTAATGCATGGGGTACCAAAGTAATCATCGAAATACCATTATAATACATAAACGTGCTGAAAGATGTCATGACAAATGATGAACCGGATAGCATGAAATTCTTAACACCTCAACTTAAAATGAATTGCCCGCGAGTGTAGGTAACATCAAAAACCACCTCCACCAAAGCCAGCCTGTTAATGATAAAAGAATTGCAACCTGAGATTGTGTTTTTAGGTATGAAATGCCGATGATAAATTGGTGTCAATACTGAAAAAAATTGGACACATTGATTTCAGTCTTGTATTTGTAACGGCATACGAACATGTTGCCGTAAAGGCTATTTTAATTCAATTCACGGGATTATTTATTAAACTATTGATGGCGAGGATTTAAAACTGGCTGTGGAAAAAGCAATGCAGCAAAACCAGATCCACAACAATTGCTATTGGAGAAACAAAATTGCTTGACGGGGAAAATCTTTATGCTGATAAAATAACCTTACTCTTCCAAAATGGGGTAACATTTATCGAAATAAAAAAAAGGTACTGTATTCCGAAGCAGATAATAGCTATTTCAGTTTTCATGTAGCAGGTCTGCAGCGATGCATAGTGAACAGCCCGTTGGAGTTGTACGGGAACGTGTAAATACCTCGTCCAGGATGTCGTTCGCAATCAGCCTGGTTCTATTTTTGTCTGAAATAAGATAATTTACATCGTATAAACCTTTGTTGTTAACAACTGTTATCATCAGAAGTAAATTATAGAATCAAACACCTGATATCATGCGCTCAGTCGAATCTTTTCCGCTTATCAGCATAATTATCCCAACGTTCAATGCTGTGGAATTCCTTTCAAGAGCCATTGAAAGTGCATTACAGCAAACATATCCGAATTTTGAAGTACTTATTATTGATGATGGCTCCACCGACGATACAAGATCTGTAATACAGAATAATAAAAGAACAACATACTATCACCAAAAAAATAAAGGTCTTTCTTCGGCCCGAAATTTTGGTATTGAAAAGTCCAGGGGAGACTATCTGGTATTTTTGGATGCAGATGACTGGTTGGAAAAAGATGCGTTACAGCTAAATTACACGGTAATACAAAATAAGCCCGGTATTGCTTTTGTATCCGGTAATTATTACCTGCTACGGGCTGAGAGTAATGGGTTGGAAATTGTTACAACAACAGTGACCGACCATCACTATATCCGGCTGCTAAAAAGTAATTACATTGGAATGCATGCTGCAGTTATGTTTCAGAGATGGGTATTTGAGCATTTTCGCTACGACGAGACTTTAAGAGCCTGTGAAGATTATGATTTGTATTTAAGAATTGCCAGAATATACCCCGTTTTACATCATCAGAAATTTATTGCCACGTATTACTTTCATCCATCGGGCATATCGCACGACTATCAGCTAATGATGGATTCTATTAATAATGTGATAAAAAAGCAGCGCCCTTTTGTAAGCTCTTCTGAAGAAAAATCTGCCTATGTCGAGGGTTTAAACCAGTGGAAGCATTATTATGAATTAATGAAAGAATCCTTATAAGCTATGAAAAGGGCTTTAAAACAAACAGCATATTTACCTCGCATCCTTACTCTGCTGTATCACCGGGTCGATAGCTGGGAGGCAGACCCATGGGGTATCTGCGTATCAATCGAAAAGTTTGAGGAACAAATACGATTTTTAAAAAACAACTTTAATATAATAAGTTCGGATGATTTGATTAAGCAAGTTACAAACCATAGCATTACTCAGCAGGATATCTGCATTACGTTCGACGATGGCTATGCGGATAATTTTACCAATGCAAAGCCAATCCTCGACAAATATAAATGCCCTGCGACTTTTTTTATTTCTACTGCATTTATCGGTTCTGTAATTCCTTTTTGGTGGGAAGAGCTTCAAATAATTTTCCTTCATTCCATTGAGCTTCCACGTAAATTGTTATTGGAAATTAACGGCGAAAAGCATTCTTACACTTTCGATGAAAATAAGCTTACAGAAAAACAGAGGCTACTCCAAAAGAATTGGAAGTGGTACGAAAGCCCACCGACAGACAGGTGTGAAATTTTTTTAAAAATTTGGTCACAGCTAAGCGTTTTACAGGTTGAGGCAATTGAAACTCATATCGAAAATTTACGAAAATGGGCTGGTTCAACAAATATCGACAATTCCCCATTGCCCATGAACGATCATCAGTTAAGTGACCTTGCAAAAAATTCTCTGTTCACAATAGCAATGCACACCCATACACATCCGGATCTAAAACAAAAAGAAATCGCTTACCAAACCGGGGAATTACTCACTTGTAAAAAGACACTGAAGGAAAAATATGGTGTTGACAGCAATTGCCTGGCTTATCCTTTTGGCAGATATGATAAGAACACTATAAAAGCAGTGAGAACCCTCGGCATTGATGTTTCGTTTACGACTCGCCCAACTAATATTTACGCTAATTCAAAAAGGAGTATACTTGGAAGATACCAGGTATTTGATGAGAGTAGTACAAGTTTAAAAAACAGGCTTAAACTTTGAAGGGAGACGATAGCTTAACTAGTTTACAGTGTTCATCAATAAATATTTTGCCGGACTTGAATAATCCTGAATACCTTCTACGTACAACTATTATGACCAACATAAATACATCGGGTTCACCATTAGTCTCAGTGATAATCCCTTTTTTTAATGACAGTGAATGGCTGATTGAAGCATTGCAAAGTGTGATCAATCAAAGTTGCTCAGCTTGGGAAGCTATCGTCATTGATGATGGGTCGGAAACCCGGCACAGTAAAATTGCAAAAGAATTCTGTACCCGGTATCCGGCACAAATCAAGTACGTTGATCATGAAAACCATGTCAACAGGGGTGTGACTATTTCGCGAAATTTTGGTGTTGCTCATTCTTCAGGATCATATCTCGCATTTTTAGACGCCGATGATAAATGGTTTTGTGATAAATTAAAACATCAGGTTGATTTATTTGATAAATTTCCTGCGGCGCAGATGATATGCGAAGCATCAAAATTTTGGTATTCCTGGAATAACGCAGCAGAAGATGATACTATAATACCGATTGGTGTATCACCTGATACTTTATATCCTCCGCGATCTCTCACAAAGTTGTTATACCCACTGGGCGATGGCGCGCCACCCTGTCCATCAGGAATTATCATACGCAAACCAGCATTTGAGAGGATAGGTGGTTTTGAACCGGCATTTTCAGGAGTATTTACACTATATGAAGACCAGGGATTTTTAGCTAAAGTTTATTTAAAGGAAACTGTTTTTGTTTCAGGCACAGCAAATAACCTGTATCGTAAAAGGGCTGACTCAATGTCTTCAGCCGTCAACGATATAACTATTTATGAAACTGTCAGAAAATTCTTTCTCAACTGGTTGAAAAAATATTTAAGTGTTCAAAATATTAGAGATGGGGAAATAGATCTGCTTATAAAAAATGCCTTTGAAAAAATGGGTCAAGATTCTAGTCC
>JANXYS010000430.1 GCA_025355935.1 Chitinophagales bacterium
TATTTTGCTGCTATATGTGTGAGTGATGCTAAACTTTCTCCTTTTGGAATATATTCTGCTAATTACATCATTCTTCTTTTGAAAGATGCCGTGCAAAAGAATTACCTGAAATTGAACATTCATGAAATGTTATGGCGGAAGCTCCCTGCTCAACATCAGTTTTGCAAAGGGTTTCAATTATTTTTAAATTATAATTTTTATCTCCGTTTTTATGTTCAAACTGTGAAATTAGTATATTCTAATACAAATAATGGCATATCATCAGCTCATGAGGTTTGTTTTATTTTCATTTGCTCAGGATCCCAATAAATTATTTTCTTTTTAAAATAACTTTCATTGCAAGCGAGGCAGGGAGCAGCGGCTCTAAAACCAAACACTGCATCTTCAACAACAGGCTTGCCGGTTCTTACACTATCAAAAAAATTCGTGTGATGATCAAGATGCTCATCATATCCTTGGGGTTCTTTATAAATTATGTTAGGTTTCTCAGGCCTTTTTTGTTCATCAGGGCTGTATTTCTGATTATATTTTTGCATTAATGTTTCCTGCATAGCTTTAGGATAAGTTGTTAAAGCGTCCCAGCCTCCTATCCCCGGTGCTTTAGACATAATACTTCGATGTACAGTTAACCCGCCGCCGCCAATATCAATAGTTCCTTCATCTCCAACAAATCGAATCACTTCTGAACCTCCGGTGCCACTTACAAAGTTTACCTGTAGCGTTAATTGAAATGCAGAATGCTCCGGTGTTTCAGGATATTGCATAATCCCCGTCATAACATCGGGCACATTGCGGCCATCTTTCCAATAACACAATTGCCCGGAAGCAAATATTGCATTGGGGCCTTTTGAACCTGTGATAACATGCGTACCTGAAAGAAGGTGAACAAACAGATCGCCGGCTACACCTGTACCGAATTCACGATAATTGCGCCACCAAAAAAACTTTTTAGGATCGTAAGGCATTTTAGGCATTCCGCCTATATACCTGTCCCAGTCAACAGTTTCAGGCGATTGATCTGTAGGCATGGTATATTCCCATGCACCCAATGCATCCTGCCTGTCGTAAATAGCATTTACCATGTTGAGCTTGCCAATTTCTCCTGACTTATAGAGCTCATGTGCTTTTGCATATATTATGCTACTCACCCGTTGGCTACCTACCTGCATTATTTTTTTACTTGCTTTTTGAGCTTCTATAACTCCGGATCCTTCACTTATAAAATGCACCATCGGTTTCTCACAATACACATGCTTACCTTTTTGCAGCGCTTCTTTTGTAATTCGTGCATGCCAATGATCACCAGTGGCAATTATTACTGCATCTACATCTTTTCTTTCTAAAATGTTTCGATAATCATTAGTTACAAAAAGATCATTGCCATGTACTTCCTTTGCACGTTCCAGTCTGCCCCTGTATAAATCACATGCCGCAACCAATCGCACTCCTGGTATTTTTAAAGCAGTGTTTATATTGTTGTTACCCATAATTCCCATGCCTATAACTGCAACATTGATCGCATCATTTGCTGAAGTTTTTCTTTGATATTGAATAATGCGTTCTTCAACTTTTTCTTGCGCAGCAAAAGATGCCAGCGATCCTGCACCAAGAGCAAGAGTGGTACCTGTAATATTTTTAAGAAAATTTCTGCGGGATGATTCCTGATTTTTCTTTCGCATGATTAGCATTATTTATAAGTATGGCAATAATAAATTTAAAAGATATGATTCAGGACAAAAAATAGGACAAAATACTATAAAGAACAAGTACTATTTCATTTATTATTTTGATATTCATACTCTACAAGAATCTTTCTATTTGGGTGTGTTATTTCCTTTACCCCGTGCCGGACCACAGAAACAAGTTTTCTGTTTACATACAAATAGCTGTCTCATTTTGAACCGTTATCGTAAGTCAGAACATCTAATGCATTTACATCATGAACATTCCCCTCGGTTATATGTACAAAAGCAGGAATGGAAGTTTTGACATCATAAAGTGTGTGGATTTTTATAGCTCCTTTTGCTTTTCGAAAGTAAATATATTTTAATATATATTCAAAAAATAGTTCCCTGGATTATCTCTTTACACCTATTAAATTTCTATCTCATAAATTTGAGTATCTTTTGACTTAAACGATATAACCATGAAACGATTAACGATTGCTGTTTTTTTCATCACAACATTTTTTAACGGGTATTGCCAGGCGCAACGTTCAGTCTCGATAGTACCAATACCTGTTTCGATGGAAATGGCCAAAGGAAATTTCACTTTAAATTCTTCAAGTGTTATAGAAGTATCATCAGCAAATGCTGATGCAAAAAGAGTTGCCGGATTTCTTAATAAAAGATTATCTCCTGCAACCGGGTATGCAGTTCCTGTAAGAAATGTCTCCTCATTTTCGAATGCACCAAATAGTATCAGGCTCTCTTTATCGAATGATAAAACACTCGGTGACGAAGGCTATAAATTAAATGTCAGTGCAAAACTCGTAACTATAATTGCAAATAAGCCTGCCGGATTGTTTTATGGTATGCAAAGTTTTCTCCAATTACTTCCTTCAGAAATTGAAACTAAAACCGTAGCAAAAAATATCAGCTGGAATGCTCCAGCAGTCAGCATTACGGATTATCCGCGTTTTGGCTGGCGTGGACTTATGTTTGATGTTGCCCGTCACTTTTTTGGAAAGAAAGATATTGAAGAATATATAGATCAAATGGTGCGTTATAAATTTAATTTGCTGCACATGCATTTAACTGATGATGAAGGATGGCGCATAGAAATAAAGGGATTGCCAAAACTTACAGAAGTGGGTGCATGGAACGTAAAAAAGATCGGTTACTTCGGAAGCTTCACTCCGCCTACACCTGATGAGCCAAGAAACTTTGGTGGCTTTTACACACAACAAGATATTAAAGATATTGTTCAATATGCTAAAGAAAGATTTGTAGATATTTTACCGGAGATAGATGTGCCGGGGCATAGCCTGGCAGCGGTAGTTTCTTATCCTGAATTGTCATGTACACCGGGTGCAGACAAATATAAAGTTCGTTCCGGGGAGGAAATTATGGATTGGTCGCATGGTGCGCCACCAATAGCTTTGATCGATAATACACTTTGCCCGGCAAATGAAAAAGTATATGAGTTTCTTGATAAAGTATTGACACAGGTGGCACAACTTTTTCCTTTCGAATACATACACATGGGTGGTGATGAATGCCCTAAAAATTTCTGGGAGAAAAGTGATGCAATAAAATCTTTAATGCAGAAAGAAGGATTGAAAACTATGGAAGAAGTACAAAGTTATTTTGAAAAAAGATTAGAGAAAATTGTTGAATCAAAAGGGAAAAAATTTATGGGCTGGGACGAGATACTTGAAGGTGGATTGGCTCCCAATGCAGTTGTGATGAGCTGGCGTGGAATGGACGGTGGTATAAAGGCGGCTAAGATGGGACATGATGTTGTGATGAGCCCAACTACTTTTGCATACCTCGATTATATGCAGGGCGACCCAATAGTTGAGCCCCGTATTTATGAAACACTTCGTTTAAATAAAGCCTACCAGTTTGAGCCTCTTCCTGAAGGTGTAGATGCTAAACATATCAAAGGCGGACAGGCAAATTTGTGGAGCGAACAGGTTTATACTTTGCGCCATGCTGAATACATGACATGGCCAAGAGGAATGGCAATTTCAGAATCATTATGGTCGCCAAAAGAAAAAAAGAACTGGAACGATTTTACCAACAGAATCGAGAAACAATTTGAAAGATTTGATGCCGCAGAAATAAAATATTCACCAAGCATGTACGACCCGATCTTCGCTGTTAGCAAAAATGCAGATAGTTTATACCAGGTTAAATTAAGTACAGAGGTGAATGGTCTTGATATTTATTACACTGTCGACAATACTTTTCCTGACAGGTTCTCTCCAAAATACACTGATCCCATCACCATGCCTAAAGATGCAGCAATGCTGAGAGTTGTAACCTACAAAGGGAAAGAGCAGAAAGGACGGTTGATAACGATACCAATTTCTGAATTAAAGAGCAGGACAGAAATGAGAAATAACGATTAATTCCAAAGAACAAAAGCCATTCAGTTTCGAATGGCTTTTGTTCTTTGTTCACTTATTAATAACCCCAACTCTTTATTATCCTCAAATCTTCTCTTGCACTTTCTATCGGAGATATTCCCTGGTAAGCTTCTTGCTCGATGATTAAATATTTTGCGCCACCAGCTTTTTTTATAAAATGTAAATTATCTTTTAAGTTGGTTATGCCTTTACCAAGAATAGTACTTTCATATTTTTCATTTCCTTTATCCGATCTTATTTCGTCTTTCACATGCAATGATTCAAATCTGCCGGGATATTTTTTTATTATGTCTGCTGCAGTTGCACCGCCATTATAAAGATTACCCATATCAAGTTGTTGAATAACTAAGTTGGGGTCTGTATTCTTTAAAATAATGTCATACAGTGTTGTGCCATTCATTTTTTGACTGAATTCAAAATCATGATTATGATAACCGAATTTCATTCCCGACTTTTTACACAGCTCACCACTTTTATTAAATACCTGCATGTATCGCAAAACATCATCGTAATTTTTTCTCAAGCTTTCATCAAGCCATGGGCTTATAACATAATGCTGGCCCACCATGGCAGCATCTTCAACAGTTTCTTTCCATGAATCTGCAAAATCATTTTTTTCTTTTATCCAATGCTTCGGCTCCATAACAGTATGCCCACTCGGCATTCTTAATCCTAAGCCATCCAATATTTTTCTAAATTCTTTTGCTGAATAACCATAAAATTTTCTATCAACATAATCAGCATGCTCAACATCAGTATAACCCATGGCTGCCAACTGTTTCAAAGTTGCAAGTGGATCTTTTTTCATATCATCCCTTACAGAATAAAGTTGGATGCCCACAATTTGTTTTCCTTTTTTCGCGGCAAAAACTTCATTTTTAAAAGCCATTGTTCCTGCAACAACTAAAGAGCTATTTCTTAAAAAAGCACGTCGTGATTTATTCATACAATTTTATTTGAGTTAAATGTATATAGAAAGAATTATTAAAAAACACTACATGTTCAAAAAATAACACATTATTTTTTTTCCGCATCCTCTTTTATTTCAAGCCAAATCACATGCTGCTCACTCTTATGCGGCTGGCTGATAATTTTGCCATACAGTTCAGGTCTTCTTGCTTTTTTGTACCTATACCCACCTGCATTAATTAATTTTTTCGGATCACAAACAGTAGTTACCACTTCATCGCCAAGTGTTCTGCATTCTGCAATAATATCTCCGAACGGATCAATAATCATTGAGCAGCCATTCTTTAACTGGTCATCATCCATACCAATAGGGTTGCTGAAAACTACATAAGCAGCATTATCATAGGCTCTCGATGGTAACCATTTCATCAGCCAATCTCTTCCTTTCATCCCATCAAATTCAAGTCGCAATGAAGTGGGATCATTTTCCCTGTTTTGCCATAATCCCGGATCAACAAAACCTGCACCGGGCCTAGGCGAAGGTGTACACATGGTAACGTGTGGCATAAAAATTATGTCAGCGCCCAATAAATTAGTTGCTCTTACGTTTTCAAAAATGTTACTGTCGTAACAAATAAGAATACCACACTTCCAACTTTCTAATTCAAAAACAGTATAGCTATTACCGGGAATTAAATGCGGGTTAATAAATGGATGAAGTTTCCGGTGTTTGGCAACAAGTCCATTCTTATCAACACATACATATGCTTTGTATAATTTATCTTCTTTATCTTTTTCAAACAGTCCTGCTAAAACAGCAATATCATATTTAGCTGCGATCCCTGTAAGTTTTTGTATACTTTCACCACCGGGAATAAGTTCAGCAACATCGAGCAATTGTTCTTTGGATAAATGACGTGCAAAACTGTATCCTGTTATTGAGCATTCATGAAAGGCAATTGCCTTTGCGCCTTGCTGTGCAGCCTTTTCTGAGATTCTTTCTATTGTTGCTAAATTGTATGCCTTGTCGCCACTTTTATTTTCAAATTGTGCGGTTGCAATTTTTATATTTTCCATTGAAACGAAAATAAATTTTTCTCAACTGGTTTACTTACCTAAATTTAAATAATTTAATTCGATATTTTTTAAACGATTGCCAATGCTGTTAACTCTAACTCAAATTAATCAATATCATAAAGATAGTTGCCTGGTAATAAAAAATCTTTGCAGTGAGCCTGGAGTTGAAAAACTTTACCGTGTTGCTTTAGAAGGTAATGCAATTAAAAATATGCATTGGACCTGAATGATCAAACGGGTAAAAAAACAAAATTGTCTTTATGGTTTACGCCGGGCAATGATGTGTTTGGCTTTTTAACACGCAGCAATAAAGTAATTGATGCTGTAACACCTTTGTTAGAAAGGAATGAACCGGTTTGTCATTTTCATTCAAAGCTAATGCAGAAGGAGCCTAAGGTCGGAGGCGCATGGGAATGGTACCAGGACTATGGTTACTGATATAAAAATCAATTTATATTTCCAGATCAATTGATAAGTATAATGGATGCCTTAACGCCGGCTACAAAAAAAAACGGGTGCCTGCAGGTAATTAAAGGCTCTCATAAACTGGGAAGGGTTAATCATGGTTTTGCAGGTGTACAGGTTGGCGCTGATATGGTGATGGTGAATAATGCTTTAAAAACCATGGAGCTGATCTATTTCGAACTGTATGCAGGTGATGCTCTTATTTTTCACAGTAATATTTTACATAGATCAGAAGCCAATTAGTCTGACAATCAGAGATGGTCTGTTATTTCATGCTATTGCTCTCAATCTAATATTGCATATAATGAAACTTCTACTTCATGGAAAGTTCCTGTGGATATAGTGCCTGATGAAGCGATTTTAGAATGGG
>JANXYS010000437.1 GCA_025355935.1 Chitinophagales bacterium
GATAATGCAACAGTTTCGTTGGCAGTAACGTCGGCGAATACCATGTTACGTAAATTCTTATTTCTAATCTCGGCAATATAATCGCTGGTATGGCCCGAGGTCCCGTTCTGTAATTCCGAAGACCAGTTTTGTAAATCCATCCCGTCTTCATTCAGCGCATATTTCTTACTGTTAGCCACGCCCACAATCTTGATCTTCATCCTCAGTTTATCACGTAGGTATTGCTCTTGCTGTTGAATTTGAGCCAGTAATTTTGATCCAACATTTCCAACGCCGGCGAGAAATACATTTACTTCTTTTATCTCCGTCTCGAAAAACGCTTCATGAATTACATTGATTGCCTTTTTTACATCCTTGTTATTGATGACAGTAGATATATTCCGTTCAGAAGATCCCTGTGAAATCGCACGCACATTTATTCCATTTTTACCAAGCGCGTGAAATAATTTCCCGCTGATGCCTGTGTGACTTTTCATGCGATCGCCGACTAAGGCTACGATGGCAAGGTTTGTTTCAACTACAAGCGGATCCACTTTTTCAAGGGCTATTTCGTGAGCGAAGGCTTCATCTATTACTCGTTTGGCAGCTTCCGCATTGTCTTCATGTATCCCGACGCAAATGGAATGTTCGGACGAACTTTGAGTGATAAGAATAACATTTATTTTTTCTCTTGCAAGTGCTTCAAAAAGTCTTTTTGAAAAACCGGGGATGCCAATCATCCCGCTGCCTTCGAGACTTATCAGTGCAATTTTATTTATACTGGAGATGCCCGTGATGGCGATTTTATTTTCAGTACTTATATCCTGCCTGATTACGGTTCCTTTGTCAGAAGGGGCAAATGTATTTTTTATCCAAACGTTGATACCCTTATTCATTACAGGCTGAATCGTTGGAGGATAGATCACTTTCGCGCCAAAATGAGAAAGTTCCATTGCTTCCTGGTAAGATATCTCAGGAATGATCGTTGCATTTTGCACAAGTCTTGGATCTGCGGTCATCATCCCCGATACATCAGTCCAGATTTCAAGCGCACTCGCTTCGAGTGCACCTGCAAAAATAGCAGCAGTGTAATCTGACCCACCCCTTCCGAGCGTGGTTTGGATTCCGTCTGCGTCAGCCGCTATAAAACCAGGGACAATCGTTACCGCTGCTGACTGACCCTTAAAATGATGGGCAATCTGTGCATTGGAAATATTAAAGTCAACGCCCGCATTGCCATGGTTGGAATCGGTGGTAATGAGCTTCCTTGCATCAAGCCATTCAGATTGCACGTCGTTTGCCTGCAAAGCAGAGGTAATTATGCGGGACGAAAGTAATTCGCCATAGCTGGCCATCCTGTCTTTTGTGCGTAGAGATAGTTCCTTAAGGAGAAAAATCCCATTACAGATATCTTCGATTTCATTACACATTGTTTTTACAAAACTCAGTACGGCACTTTGATTTATCACGGGAACAAGTTCGCGTACAGCCTGTAAATGCCTGCGTTCAATTTCTCCTATTTTTTCTTTGTAGGTTTCATCACCACTTGCTGCAAGTTCACAACAATGTAATAACAAATCGGTGATGCCACCTAATGCAGAAACAACAACCACTAATTTCTCCCCTGAAGTTTTTTCTTTAATAACGGCGATTACTTTTTTTATATTTTCAGCATTTGCTACACTGCTTCCGCCAAATTTTAGTACCTGCATTTTTAATATTTTGATTGGATGGTTGTTACGAATAACGGGCTGAAGTGAAGAAGCTTTCGCCCATGGGATGATATGATGAAGTGCAACCCTTAGCGGGTTGAAATAAACGTAATAGCAGCAGGGGAGGAGACTGCTGAAGATAGTATAGTAATATCAATATTATTGCTGTTCATCGATTCAAAAGTAGGAAATCTTTGATGATAAATCATCATTTTGTCCAAAGTTTAGAAATCCTCTAAGTGGAATGATGCGAGTAAAACCTTTTTGATCGATAGATTATAGTCCAAATTCTCAGGCTCAGCGCAGCCTGTTGCTGTCGGCAATGATCCGGCTGTCACGGCGTATACCCGTGACCGCAAGAAATAAGCAGATTAGAACGGCAGGTTGGATAATCGCTGTTAATGCATAAGTTCCACCCGTAAACGACTGTGATTCGCGATAGTATAAATACATTAGTATGCCCTGTAAAATAATGTTTACTATACACAAACGTAGTTGTAGGGTGCGGTTACGGAAAAGAAAAATAGTTACCAGCGCCAGGACCGCCACTGCTACAGTAATCATTAAAAGATATACCGGATGCATACCATTTAGCAAGGATGAAGGTATGCCAGTTTTATCGGTACCACTATAAAACGGAAACTTTAGTCCCGCAAACGTTAAGGCCGCTGCAAGCAATAACCAGATAGTCTGTATTCTTTGTAACATAAATTCCTTTTAATTTAGCCAAGCTCAGGATATAACGGAAACTGGATCATGAATGCGGCCACTTCTTTCTTCACGGCGAGAATGGTTTCCTCATCATCAATATTCATTAGCACCCTGTCTATTAATTCTACAATTTTTTCCATATGCTCTTCCTTCATGCCGCGGGTAGTAACTGCCGGTACCCCAACGCGGATTCCACTGGTTACGAACGGGCTTTTGTCATCGTACGGAACGGAATTCTTGTTAAGCGTAATATGCGCCTTATCTAATGTTTCCTGTGCTTTTTTTCCGCTGATATTTTTATTGCGAAGATCAATTAGCATGAGGTGGTTATCGGTTCCCCCGCTGATAATATGATAACCCCTGTCCATAAATGACTTTGCCATGGCCTGGGCGTTTTTCTGAACCTGCGTTATATAAACAGTAAATTCTTCCGTAAGTAATTCACCAAAGGCAATTGCTTTGCCCGCAATCACATGTTCCAAAGGACCACCCTGTGTACCCGGAAACACAGCCATATCCAGCAGATTGCTCATCATGCGGGTATTGCCTTTAAGATCCTTTAAACCAAATGGGTTTTCAAAATCTTTTTTCATTAAGATCACTCCGCCTCTAGGCCCACGCAATGTTTTATGTGTAGTGCTTGTTACGAAATGACAATGTTCAAATGGTGAGCTCAACAATCCTTTTGCGATGAAACCGGCCGGGTGAGCCATATCACACCAAACGAATGCATTTATTTCATCAGCAACCTTCCTGATTCTTGCGTAATCAAAATCACGGCTGTACGCCGACGCACCGCAAATGATAAGCTTAGGTTTTTCCGCCCTTGCTTTTTCTTCCAGCATTTCATAATCTATCAGGCCTGTATCTTTCTTCACTGTGTAAAAGAGAGGCGTATATAATTTTCCCGAAAAATTTACAGGTGAGCCATGAGTTAAATGTCCTCCCATGCTGAGATCGAGGCCAAGTATTTTATCTCCCGGCTGTAAAATCGCGAGCAGCAGGGCAGCATTTGCCTGGGCACCGGAATGGGGTTGTACATTAGCATATTCACAATTGAACACCTGCTTAATCCTATCAATCGCAAGTTGCTCTATCTGGTCTACAATTTCACAGCCACCATAGTACCGCCGACCCGGGTAACCCTCTGCATACTTATTGGTAAGTGAAGTGCCCGTAGCTTCCATAACCTGCAAACTGGTAAAATTTTCGCTGGCTATTAATTCAATTCCATTCCGCTGTCTTTCAAGTTCCTTCCCAATAAGGTCAAAAATTACCGAATCTCTTTGCATGCCGTTGTATTTATTGCGCAAATATAAGAATGCCTTGCTTTTAAACGAGATTTTGTAAGCATTAAAGATTCTACATGCGTAGACGTTTATTCAAAAAAGCATTACTTTCACCTTCGGAAGTATGAGCAAAATG
>JANXYS010000046.1 GCA_025355935.1 Chitinophagales bacterium
TTTCATCCTGGTATTCGGCTTTATAGGCAATGGAAGCGGCCGGCAATCATACCGAATTGTCTTCGATAAAAATACCGACACGGCAAATGAACTTTTTTCTGCCATAAAAAATACTGAAGGAGTAAGGATACTAAAGTTTAAGGATGATAACGAACTTCTCTTAGCTCAACAAAAAGGGAAAATTGCAGGAATAGTCAAAATTACTAAGAACAGCGATGGAAAATCACCTTATAACGTGCAGATCGCCAGCACTACCTCAAGCAATGACCAATGGCCGCAGTTAAAAAACTTTATTGAAAGTAAAATAAATGAAGTAAGCGATAAGGTTTACACGTCAAGGCAGGCTTACGCCGGTTTTAACTTTGATTTCAAGAGAGATATTACAGAAGTCAGACAATATAAAACGATCGATTTTATTTTACCCGGTCAGTTAGGCTTTTCACTCTTAAGTGCGGGCGTTTTTGGAGTTGCGTTCATGTTCTTCAACTTGAGAAACACGCTGGTGTTGAAACGTTTCTTTGCAACACCTATCACCCGGCCATACATAGTCCTAGGGGAAGCTTTAAGCCGTGTAATTTTTCAAATGATCACAGCTGTGGTGATCATCCTGGCAGGATATTTCTTTTTCGGGTATACATTGATTCACGGCGTAGCGACCCTCCTCGAAATGCTCTTTTTAAGTTTTATCGGGTTACTGGTTTTTATGGGCTTTGGATTTATTGTTAGCGGGCTTGCAACAAGCGATAGCTCTATTCCACCTTTTGCCAACCTGATAACTTTGCCGCAGTTCTTGTTGGGCGGAACCTTTTTCTCAGTGGATAATTTTCCAAAATGGTTGCAGCCTATTTCAAAGGCACTGCCGCTTACTCATTTAAATACGGCTATGCGCAGCGTTGCTTTTGAAGGCCAGAATTTATGGGATGTTCGCTCAGAAATAGGAATTTTGGTTTTGTGGGGTGTGATCGCTTACACAGTTGCCGTGAAGGTTTTTAAATGGGAATAAGATGAGAAATATCAAGGGATTACTTATTGGATTGACGGGCTTATTTCTCGTCGTGACGATTCTATCGTTGCTAATACCATCAAAGGTGATTACTGTAAGATCGGTGGTAGTACATGTACCCCCGGGTAGGATCATGGAGCAGATTGCCAACCTGAAAAACTGGAAAAACTGGCATCCTGTCTTTATGAAAGAACCCGGCGTCATATACAGTGAGCCGTCCACGGGGGTAAAGGCTTTTGCTGTTTGGACATCTAATGAAAAAGTTAATAAGATTCTTATAACCGAAATAAATGAATCGGGAATTAAATTTTTGCTGGTGCGTAAGAATGAGAAAGATGTTGAAAATATTCTATCAGTAAGGCCTACTCAAGATAGTACGGGCTTACAGGTTGAATGGAAAACTTTGACTCATTTAAAATGGTATCCCTGGGATAAATTCGCAGGGATTTTTGTTGATAAAATGACTGGTCCCGGGTACGAAGCTGCACTTACCAGCCTGCAACAATATCTCGAACAACAGTCTGTTTCCTAAGCTTACAGACGTATATCAACCAGGGAAACTGATTTTGCCCATGCTAACAGGTGGAAAATCGGAGGATCCTTTTTGGAAATCATCAACGTTCCCTGCCACACACTCGTTCGCTAATATTGCAAATAAAATCGCTTCCTTCGCATCGGGGTTAACGTTATGTTCTGCGGTAGAATTAATCCGCGCGTGCTTAATATCATTTTGAAGATGATGAAACAACAGGGGATTATGCAAACCGCCACCGCTTACATAAATGCGTGTATTGGAAGAAGATTTTGTTAACTCATTTATCGGGCCACTGATACAGTCCGCAGTAAATTTGTTAAGCGTTGCCATAACATCATGCACGCTGAGATGTTTCGTATTTGAGGCGACTATCGCATTCTCCAGGTATCCCAGATTAAAGAGTTCAGGCCCCGTAGTTTTTGGAAAAGAAAGCCCGAAAAATGGGTGCGTTTTTAGAGCGGTAAGAAGTCTCTCGTCTATCGTTCCTTTTAAAGCAATGACAGCGTTCTCATCATACGAAGATTCGCTAAAATTTTTTTGCATCCAGACATCCATTAACGTATTTCCCGGACCTACATCAGTACTGAAAAGTTGAGATTTTGGCGGCAGGTACGTAAAATTAGCAATCCCCCCGATGTTCAGCAATATTACGGCGTGGGTATCTTGTCCAAAAAGAAAATAGTCGCCGTACGCAGCGAGAGGCGCACCCTCACCCCCGGCGGCCACATGTTTTTGCCTGAAATCACTGATAGTGATAATGCCCGATTTAACGGATAAGTGATCACCGTCGCCAATTTGGAGCGTAGCGTTGCCGAAATCATCTGGCCTGCGTGAATGTTGGGGAGAGTGGTAGACTGTTTGTCCATGACTTGCTACCAGGTCGATACTTTCGGGTGCAACCTTCCAGTTTCCAAGGCATTTTAACAGCATCATTGCATGTTGTTCTGCGATCCATTTATTAAGCAGGCAAAGTTGCTCCAGGTCAATAATATGTTTTGAAAATATATTCCTTACTAAATCTTTATAAAAGGAATTGTAAGGCATTGTGGTAAAACGGTCTAGATTTATTTTTGTTTTTCGACCGGTACCTTCAATTGTGCAAAGGGCTACATCCAGGCCATCTAAAGAAGTTCCACTCATGAGTCCAATGATGCATCGCTGCTTTTTCCCGCCAATCTCTGCAAGTTTTAAAACATGATGGTTCATAGCTTATTTTATATCCTGACTGATAAAATGAAGATTTCTCTTTATGCCGTTAAATTTCGCGCGTTTAATCGGTGAATTTTTAAAAATGGTTTTGAAACTTTCTTCAGAGAGGTCGTTCCAATCGCTTAACGTAAAATTCAGAATTTCTGCTACAGGTTTAAATCTAGCCTCTTTAGATGGTGTAGCAAACCGATTCCAGGGGCAAACATCCTGGCATACATCGCATCCAAAGAGCCAATCATCGAATTTGCCGCCAAACGCATCCGGAATTAAAGCGTCTTTCAGTTCGATGGTAAAATAC
>JANXYS010000126.1 GCA_025355935.1 Chitinophagales bacterium
TGACCAGATTCGTCCTTCTCAGGAATTGCTTGTCCTAACACCCAAACTATGGTACCATCTGGCCGCAGAAAGCGATATTCCGAGAAGGAATTATGTTTTTCTTTAGTTGCTTTGTTCCATCCCTCCCTTAAGTGCAATCTATCTTCAGGATGAACGGCAGTCATCCAGCCATTACCTAATGCATCCGCGTCCCGAATGCCTGAAAGACTACACCAGAAAGGGTTTACATAAGTGGTATAGCCTTCCTTGGTAGTGTGAAAAATCCCGACCGGAGATATCCTGGTAAGTGTTTCGTAACGTCGCTCACTTTCCAGGATCGCCTCCAGGGAATGTTTGCGCCATTTTTCTTTTTCAAGCAGATCAAGCGCAAAGGAAAGATTTTCTCCCGCCTCATTAAGTAGCCTTGTTTCGGGCTCATCAAAGAAATTCTTTTTATCCGCATAAAACACCAATACGCCAATTACTACCCTACCCTTGCGTATTGGCACCACCATTACAGATTGAAAATTTCGTTTAGCCGCCGCAGCAGACCACGGCGAAAGGCGGGGGTCAGCCTGCATATCATTGCATATATTGTATCGCCCCTCACGTACGGCGAAACCAACGGGACCCTGGCTTTCAGGTGTTGAACCATCCAGGCAAATCCGGATATCACTCAAGTAGCCTTCTTCTGCACCTTCAAAAACAACGGGGTCCACCATCTGCGTTTCATCATTAATTAACCCCACCCACGCCATCCTGAATTTACCTGTTTGAATAGCAATCTGGCAAACTTTCACATACAGGTTTTCCTCACTTTCCGACCGTAACATCATTTGATTAAACTCGCTAATGAAGTGATAAAGCCGATTAGCTTTTAATATACTTTCGGCATCTTTTTTCTGTGCGGTAACATCGCGGAAAAATATTGATAACCCGTCTGAAGAAGGATATATATAATTTTCGAGCCAACGGTCAAATGCAGGATAGTATAGTTCTATCACCGTTTGTTCGTTTGTGCTCATTGCCGCATGATAAGCATTGTAAATTTCTCCATCAACAGCTTCAGGAAAAACCTCCCAGGCATTCTTGCCTATCAGATCCTTTACTTCCCTCTGCATAATTTCCGCAGCCTTACCATTTACATACGAATAGTTCCAATTAGTATTAATGGCAATAAAGGGCTCAATGATACGCTCATAAACAGGGTTGAAGTTGCTGGCAGCATCAGCTTTTAACTCGTTAAGCAATGTCGCTTTACCAATCCCGTTACTTTTTAAACTTGTTTGGGATTTAGAGTTGACCTGGTTTTCTTCCTGTCGTTGTCGAAATAAAATTACACTTAAAACAATGCTTGTTAAAAAAAACAGCAGAAGGAGTATAAAGAGTGAAAGAGGCATTAATACTGCGGCAGGAAGAGTATCTAAAAATAGGGTCATTGGGGATGGGCATTGACAGCGTCTCCGTTGTTAGTGGTATAGACGATTGTACGATTAGTTTCAAATATATGAAAACCTAGTGAAACAGTAATTCGTATCATTCGATATAATGCACGTAGTAGGCCCGGTAGGTTATAAAAAACCTGCTGCTTTCGGGCCAGCAGGTTTTTTGTGAAAATTTAAACCATCATTTTAGTTTAGGAGACGGTCCGGTAAACAAAATCTTCAAGAATAATATTGGTTACATCCATAATTTTTTGAATACGCATTTTCGTGGGATAATAACCCGACGACTGGAAATTGGATGGTGGGGGTATCGTACGTTCGAAAGCAGGGTTAGCTTTAATAAATGCTTCTGTGATCATAGGCTCATAAAATGTAACCTTACCGATGTATGAACCAAAAATGAACGTCTGGGTAAATGTTTGTTTAGCCAATTCAGGAGAGGTTCCATCAGGAATTAACGGGAAGGGTGTGAGGGATCGGCACAATGCAGGCTTTAAGGTAATAAACATTATAAACTAAATATGTTTAAGACTCTTTATTTCTTCAGTAACATATTGCAAGGAAAGTACTACCGATACC
>JANXYS010000178.1 GCA_025355935.1 Chitinophagales bacterium
TATTTTCATAGAAAAAAACATCCCTTTGTATTCCCTCCTGTATTAAGCCGGCTTTTTCATAGCACCTGATGGCTGCCAGGTTGTGGGTATAAACCCCTAATCCTATTCTGTGAAGTGCAAGTTGCTCAAAACCTATTTCAAGAATAGCCTTTGTCATTTCCTGACATATGCCTTTACGGCCCGAGGCCTGATTTACAAAGACCCTCGTTATGCGTGCCGACCTATTCTTCCAACTTAATCCCCCCAAAGAAATATGCCCCACATCCTGATTGGTTTCAGCATCAACCACTTTATAAATGAATGCATCTGACATTGCAGGGATGTTAGAGTCACGAATATACCAGCTAAGACTTTTGGTTGTTAAAGGAAATGAAAACAAAGCTCCAGACCAGTTCATCAACAGTTCTTCAGTGTCGATCCAATTTATTAATGTTGGGAAGTCATCCTGAGTGAACTTTTCTAATCTGATCATATGGGAAATGGCTAGTTTTATGCGAATTTAACGGTTGGAGAATTAGCAATCCAATATTTTTGCCTGGTAATAAGTTTTGGATTTCACTACGCCGCTGCGAATTTCTCTAACCCGAAATTTCCCACAAAAATTTTCTATGAGTGAAAAAAAGTTGTTTATGCTACTGCTCGGATGTCGCCCAAAAGGAAGATTTACGGAGCAACATGATATATTTTTCGGAATTGCCGGGGATATCCGGGATTTGATAACTGAAATAAAACAATCCTGGCCAGAGGCCAAAGGCAATATTCACATTGATGCCTGGAGGGCAGTGACTTCTGTTAATAAATGCAAAATTTCGATACTCGAAAATAATGTCGAGCTTAAACGGCCAGTCTCACAAGGCTCTGATCTGAGACTGTTCTTTGTGAATCTTGGGGGTTATAAAGATGGTGAATTCGATGAATTTCATTATAAAGTTTTAGTGGCAGCAAAAGACATGAAAATGGCACAACGGGCCGCTATGAATACCACTTTTTTTAAGCATTACTCTATTTCTCGAACCGGGAGACACAAGAAAGCAACAGCGCACATCGATGACAAATATGGGATTGATGTCGACGAAATATACCCTGTCACTGATATATTAAGCCCATCGCAGAAAGCTGCATACAGCATTGTAATTACTCAGCCAACTGATGAGCCTGAAGATGCATTAAACCTCGGATATCTCAAATTGAGCGATCTGGAAACCTAAGCAAATATCATTTACACAATTTTTTACCCTGATTACGAAATTATTTTCAAGGAAAAGTTAAGGTTGTCAAACTAGAGGCAACCTGCTTAAATAAAGGGCAGGCTGGCATCATCTTTACTATATAGATTATGGAATGTATTGTTGAGATGTTGGCATTACAGGCCGTTGCATAACCTATTATATCAAACACCCGTTTCTAACCGTACCAAATTACAGAAGATCAGTTTGATATTAATCGACGTTAAAATGAATAATTGCCCCTCTTGGGGGGCAATTATTCATTTATGAATGACAGAATACAAAGAATCTTTCCATGGCTCTATTACATTCTGCTTATCGACTACTGACTACATTGCAGAAGTCTGTATCCCGGAACTCTTAATCCTTTCCGCTAAATTAAATAAATACTGTTTCAGTGCAGATCGGTTATACATCAATGTAAGGTGCGTTATGAGCAGTGTTACTAACCACGCAAGCACAATATAAAGAAGGGGGAAATCATTGAGATTGTAAACCAGCAGCGAGATGGTAATCACAGTCATGAGTCCTACGAGGAGGTACAACGCAACAAAACAGATCATAATCCAATGCACTATAAACACTGCGATCATGTATACGTTTAAAGGAAAAAACCAAAATATTGCTGACCATAGCAAAACCGACAGTATTGTAAAACCTACTGCTGAGCGAAAGGTAAATATAGATGGTATCAGGAAGCAATCGAGTACAGTCCGATTGCCTTCCGCACGAACTTTTATTTCAATTTTACCAGTTGGAGCTAGCAAGTGGAGCCAGGAATTATGACGGCGCACTTCGAGGGTGTCTCCTACTGCCACCCGAATATTTTTCGCATAGCGATGGATATGCGGCACCGCTTCCTCGACCGGATGGTTCAATTCTATAGAAATATGCTCATTGTAAGGAAACATGTAAAAATGCTTTCACTGAAACATAAAAGTAAGGAATAAAAAATGCGTTTAAACTATCAAAAACTTTGCATCCATCTTATTCCGGGAGTTACATGCTCAAAAAAATGAGTAAAATAGAGCACCGGTTGTATTTTGGTCTTTCCCTCAAAAAGAGAAAGCGTTCCGGCACTTATTCGCATGGTGCCCCTGTCGAAAAAGTCTCCCTTCCTCCTGACAAGATAACTGAATGATAAATTTGCAAGCTGGTATGAGTCTTTTTTAGGGTCATTGTCTTTTATTGGTCCGTGTGCTAAATTCAGCGTTAAAAAAGTGTTCCGGAATGTGACTAAGCTACCAGCGCTGTTTCGTTCAAAAAGGAAATGATCTTCAGCCGCAATCCCAATCTCTCTTTTAAAGTTTTTACTAGTGAGAACAAATGATAATCCTAAAGTTGCTGAGGGAACGAACAAACTTTTATAATTTTGGGCATCTACCCCTAACCGCAGAATTAAAAAGTCACCGCCCGCCCTGTAGCCTTTATTTGCATTGGCCCGGATCGTAGGATCTGCCCGAACAAGGTAATCTCCTGATCCTTTCTTTTGTACCCATTTTTGATTAGCATTGTTATACACGGATAGTATTTTCTCACTAATGCTGCCATTCATATAAGAGACCAGATCTGCAAGATTGTTAACTATGAGCCTCACCCGGTAATTCCTGGTTTCAGTAAACTTTGGTCTCAAAGTATATTTAGCTACATAAGTTACCTTCCCGATAAAATTGACGGTATCCTGTTCAACTTTTAAAGCACTCATCTCTCCATCCCGCAGCAAAAATAGGTCGCCTTTCGAGTGATATCGGATGAGGCGAATTTTGCGGTTCAGTGTATCGTCCATATTATAATCAATTCTTTTACTCGACGTCTCATCTAAAAAAGAATCTTTAAGGGGTTTGAGATCTTGTAATAAAGCAAAAAGGATTGAATCCATATTTCTGAATCGCAGAAGATCTTCCAGTTTGCTCACCTCCAATTGTAGTTTATTTCCTTTGTCAAGATTGATTTTAAATAAGCGGCTTGTGGGATCAACAGGAAGGTCAAAGGTTTTTTCCTCGTTCGTTTTTGAAGATTGCGCATACAAAGAACTGTTGGTGCTAATTAACAGCACCAGGCCAATAAAATACTTTTTCATGTTGTTTAATTTTGAGTTGAGAGGGCTATTTTGATGAGCACATCAGCGTTACTGTTATGC
>JANXYS010000202.1 GCA_025355935.1 Chitinophagales bacterium
CTTAGAACTCCGAGATGATCAAAATAATAAGCACAAAAGAATAAGCAAAGCATAGGAATAAAGGTTGCGAGCCCATACCTGTCACCAAATACATGGTATTGAAACTGGAAGTAACCTATGCAGATTAATAAACTTAAACAGCCCAACAGTAAGATATAATCAAAGAATAAGCTGATGGTTACAATCTTGCTATTATTATATGGGAACGAAAGCTTAAAGCAATAAAAGAAGCAACCGATACATATAGCTCCGATTATACTGAGGATTACAAAATGATTAATTGTATTGATATTTTTATAGACAAGAATGCCAAGGCCGCTGCTAATTAATAAAACCCCCAAATACAATATCGTCTTCAATTCCCAATGAATCGAAAACAGGTCGGAATTATTTCGCCCTTTTACTTTATTGAAGGAGGCCTCGGAAATTTGACCTTCGTCGTGGAGTCGTTTAAATAAATAAATATTCATAGCAGGGTTTGATATTTTAAATGTAGTTAAAATAAGCCGGGCATCATAGCTAATTCAACTGCAAAAAAAATCCCGATGTTTAACATCGGGATCGTACTTTTTATAACAGAGGTTAATCATTGTAATTAACCCGATTGCCATTAGCATCGTAAAAGTAGACGGTATTGTTTCCGCTTAATATGCGATAAATTTTTTCGGCTACAGATGGCCTCTCAATTTGGATATAACTCGTTGGAGTAATGTTGTCGCGCCTGAAGATACGATCCCAAACTGTACCCCCCGGTAGTTGTTGGCGGGTAAGTGGCGTACGTGTATCTCGCCTCTCTCCATTTGCATGGTAAACCGCGGTTGAACGCCATATTCCGTTCCCAAAAGTGGCACTATAATCGCCCTTATTTTTACTCCAAATTACATTGGTTGCAGAAGGGTAATCACGGTATAGGGCGTCCTGAACTTTCTTAGGTTGATTTTTGGAAAATTTGCCTGTATTTCCTGGAGCATAAACATCGCGGTTATTTCGATTGTCGTTGTCATCCTCACGTTTGCCTTTTTCATCATCATTATCATGTTTGTTTTTCTCCCCTTCATTTTCTTGCTTATTGTACTCGTTTCTTTCTTTATTTTTTCCCTTTACTTTACCATTACTGTTACCCTGCGCTGTTACACAATAAGACATTCCCGCTAAAGCAATTATTAAAGATATTTTTTTCATGATCAACGTTTTTAGTTATCTGATATTATAGAGGAAAAGTATGCCAGATGACTTCCAGCCTTCAATACCTTTTAAAACAGGGAATGCTTTAACAACTATTTATAAGTTTACATCCATATTGTAAAATACGAAACTCCAAATATCTGCGGCTTCTTCGATAACCTTGGAAGTAGGCTTACCTGCACCATGCCCGGCCTTGCTATCAATCCTGATAAAAACCGGATTGTTACAGCCCTGAGCATCCTGTAAAGTAGCCGCAAATTTAAAACTATGCGCAGGAACTACGCGGTCATCATGATCGGCGGTCGTTATCAAAGTAGCAGGGTAGCAAACGCCTTTTTTAAGATTGTGAAGAGGTGAATATTTCAGGAGATAGTTAAACTGGTCTTTGTGATCGCTGCTACCATATTCAACCGCCCAACCCCAACCGACTGTAAATTTATGGTAACGCAACATATCGAGTACGCCTACCTGCGGAAGTGCAACCTTGAAAAGCTCCGGCCGTTGGGTCATACAAGCGCCTACCAGCAAGCCACCATTACTTCCTCCCCTGATAGCAAGTTTTGCGGGCGATGTGTATTTCTCTTTGATAAGATATTCTGCGGCAGCAATAAAATCATCAAATACGTTTTGCTTTTTTTCGAGCATTCCGGCCTTATGCCAATCTTCACCATATTCGCCACCACCCCGCAAATTGGCAACACAATAAATACCGCCATTTTCGAGGAACGGCATATTAGCGACAGAGAATGCTGGAGTGATATTAATATTAAAGCCCCCGTAAGCATACAGCAGCGTTGGGTTATTGCCATCTAACTTCATTCCCTTTTTATATGTAACAAACATTGGAACCTTTGTACCATCCTTACTCTTGTAAAAAACCTGCTTTGTTTCGTAGTCAGTTGGTTCAAATTTCACTTCCGACTTTTTATACAACTTCGATTCACCTGTTTTAATATCATACCTGAAAATCGTTGTCGGGTAAGTGAACGATGTAAAACTGTAGTAGAAAAAATCATCTTCCTTTTTACTTCCGAAACCTGCAGCTGTTCCTAATCCCGGTAATACAATTTCTTTTTCTAACTTACCTGAATAATCATACTGGCGAACCTTTGTGGTTGCATTCTGCAGGTATTGGGCAAAGATCTTTCCACCGCCGGTACCTACGCCATCGAGTGGTTGCAGTTGCTCCGCGATTACAACCTTCCAATTTTCTTTGGATGGATGCAGGGGATCGAGCAATACAACTTTATAGTTCGGAGCATCTGAGTTTGTTTGCAGTAAAATTTTGTTGCCCTGATTGTCAACTACGCCGGCATTTGTTTTAAAACCCGGAACAATTGTTATAAACTTATCATTTGAATGGTCATGCAAATCTTTTATTTTTATTTCGCTTCCATCTGTTCCTTCGGAAATTCCTAAAACCAGAAATCTCTCGTCCTCGGTAAGATGAGCGCCCACATATCGAAGCGCATGCTCTTTGTCCTCATAGATTAGCTTGTCTGCAGACTGGAGGGTTCCAATTTTATGGTAGTAAATCTTTTGGTACTCGGTTTTCGCACTAAATTTTGTTTTTTCATCTTTTGGGCGTGCGTAACCACTGTAATAAAATCCATCATCGCCTGCCCACGAAATGCCCGTGAATTTCACATACTCGAGTTTATCAGCCAATAATTTTTTTGAAACAAAGTCAAGTACATAAATTTCCTGCCAGTCACTGCCAGATGCGGAGACTGCATAAGCAAAATATTTCTGCTTCTTCGAGAACGCTGTTGCCTGTAAGGCGACGGTGCCGTCGACGGATAACTTGTTTGGGTCAAGCAATACTTCAATCACACCGTTTAGCCCTTTCTGTACATATAGCACTGCCTGATTCTGCAGACCATCATTTTTATAAAACGTAAACCATGCTCCCTCCTTTTCCGGTGCGCCGTATTTAGGGTAATTCCATAATTCTGTAAGGCGTTTGCGCAACTTATCGCGGAATGGAATTTTAGATAGATAAGCGGAAGTAACAACATTCTGTTCCTTAACCCATTCTCCGGTATTTTTTGCCGTATCATTTTCTAACCACCTGTATGGATCAGCTATGATAGTTCCAAAATAATCATCGCTTTGGGACGATTTGACTGTAGACGGGTAATTGAATTTTTGAGCTTGCATAACGATGGAGAGTGCGCAAAGAGTTAAAGTGAAAAAGGTTTTTTTCATATAAATAGTAATGGTGAGCATATTTTTAAATTCAAAAAGCAATTTCATTGCTCCAGCTTTTAAATCCTTGCTGGCTTATCCGATTATGTCTGCTTGGTTCTTCATCGTGCGGATTTTTTTTTATTTCATTTCCGCACGATACTTATCGTGCCGTTTAGATTATTTTCAATTTTCGCACGATGCCTTGAGAGAATATTTTCCGACAGCTTTTTGTTAAAAGATGGTTGTTATCGATCAAAGATAGAATTCGCTTTATTATTACTCCATTCTTAGCGTCCAAAGACTTTCTCCCCGTTAATGTAGGTTGCTAAAACATGGGTTTTCAATACCTGGCCTGGCGGACATTTCATCAGGTCGGTATCGAGCACTATAAAATCAGCAGCCTTTCCTTCCTCGAGACTGCCTTTCTCTTTTTCTTCGAAAGCTGCGCGGGCTGCCCATAAAGTCATACCCCAAATTGCTTCTTTACGTGATAGAGCATTTTCTGGTTGAAATCCACCGTATGGAAATCCGGTTGAATCCTGCCGCGCAAACGCTGAAAAAAAAGTTTTCAAGGGGCTGATATCTTCTACCGGAAAGTCTGTTCCTAATGGCATCCAACCATTTGTCTGAAGAAGTTGCTGGTAAGCATACGCCCCTTTCATGCGCTGCTTTCCCAGCCTTGTAGCCGCCCAGTACATGTCACTAGTTGCGTGGGTAGGCTGCACTGAGGGGATTACAGAATAGTCCTGGAAATAATGAAAATCATTTTCACTCACTACCTGGGCATGTTCAATTCTCCATCGCCGGTCATTCTTACCTTTTAAAACAGCAGCGTAGATTTTAAGCATCAAACGGTTGCCGCTATCTCCGATGGCATGGGTGCACATTTGGAATTTTGAATTGTAAAGTTTTTGCGCCAGATCCGCATAATGAGATGAATCGCTTAAAAGGAATCCTTTCCAACCAACTTTATCATTATAGTCTGAAAGCAGGCAGGCGCCCCTGCTACCCAGCGTGCCATCGGCATATAATTTAAAGCCACCTACATTAAGGCGTGGCGTTTTATAAGGGCCTTTCTTTATCCACCTGTCATAATATTGCGCACTATCGGAAAGAAGTGCGAATATTTTCATCTTAAGCCTGCCGGATTTTTGGGCGGCATCCACCAACTCAATTATATGTTCTCCAACGCCGCAATCATGCACGCCCGTTAATCCAACGGCAAAGCACATACGCTGAGCATCAGTTAAATAGTTAGTTGCCAAACTATCGCTTACCTGCGGAATCTTTGCATCTACGAGGTCCATTGCGTTGTCTACAAGTATTCCTGTGAGACTGCCGTTCTTTATTTCAATACTACCGCCTTTAATAATCGTCGATGCGTTTATTCCAGCGATATCCAGCGCCTTTTGGTTTACCAGTGCGGCATGGCCATCGATTCGCTTTAAAAATACCGGCCGGTCCGGGAATAGGCTATCAAGTCTTCCTTTCGTTGGAAACTCTTGTACAGGCCAGTCATTCTGGTCCCATCCTCTCCCATAGATCCATTCCATTGGGGCATTAGAAGCGTATGTTTTGATTCGGCCCAACACGTCGTCAAAGCTCCTGGTACCTGATAGCTGGCATTTCCACATGTCTGTTGCGAAACCTGTAAAATGGCAATGTGCGTCAATAAAACCAGGGAAGATACTTTTCCCCTCGGCATCAACCATGTTATCCGATTCATAATGCTGCAGAATTTCATCTTCTTTCCCAATGGCCATAATCTTACCGTTATTAATGGCCATGGCTTCTGCTGTTGAAAAATTGCCGTCGGCGGTATAGATCATGGCATGATGAATGACCAGCTCGGCTTTTTGTCTGAATTTGCAGGACGGAAAAAACACTAACGTCGATACAATAAGCAAGCACGAAGAAATACTTCTGTTAAGCAGCATTAAATACAATTTAGACTTTGCAATTTACGGAAAGGATGACTGACTAATGAATTGGCTTTTCTAAAAAAAGCCCATTAGCTATTTTATCTTCTATGACCTGAAAAAAGGAAATCGCATTTGTTCACTTGGTAACTTCCGACTTATATTTACGATCCCCTTGCGTTCTAGCAAACAAAATTTTTACCTTTGTGCTAAGTCTTGATGTATGTACAGTCAATCTCAAACAAATAAATTCCTGGCAGAAACGAAGGAATGGTTAGCTAAAAATAAAATTTTAGATCATAAGACGAACCCTGAGCTACTTCGTGATGTCCTTCGATTTCATGAAAACCGCTACTATGTTTTAAATAATCCGTTGATCAGCGATTTCGAATATGATACGCTTTATAAATTGCTGGAAAGTTTCGAGAAGGAACATCCCGAGTTAATAACAAAAAATTCACCAACACAAAGGGTTGGCGCGGGCCTCATAAAAGATTTTCCAAAACGGCAACATCTGGTTCCGATGTTATCGCTGGAAAATTCGTATAATTCAAACGACCTGCTTGATTGGGATCGTAAGGCGAGAGAATTAAGCGGCCTCCCCGAAATAGAGTATTGTGTAGAACCCAAGTTTGATGGTGCAAGTATCTCGCTTGTGTATGATGATGACATTCTTGCAGCTGGTACAACCAGGGGCGACGGCGAAACCGGGGATGATATCACGCCGAATATCCGCCAGATAAGATCCGTTCCGTTGTCGGCCTCATTTTCTCAATATGGAATTGATCAGGTCGAGATTCGAGGGGAAGTATTGATGAATAAAAACCGCTTTAAAAAATACAATGACGGGTTAACAGAGGTGGGGTTACCACCTCTTGCAAATCCTCGCAATGCCGCTGCGGGTAGTTTAAGAATTAAAGACACCCGCGAGGTAGCGAAGCGTAACCTGGAAGCATTTCTTTATAACGTTAGTTACTTTACCAGTACATCGGATAATTCCGCGGAAGCGCAACCTGATACTCATAGCGGGATGCTTCAAATGCTCTGGCAGCTTGGATTTAGAAGCCCGGTTAACGAATTGAAAATT
>JANXYS010000222.1 GCA_025355935.1 Chitinophagales bacterium
GCAGCAATATTTTCGGAATTTGCCATCATTTTTATCTACAGGCAAGACGTCATTTCTTTTTTGTGGCTGAATGCAATCGGTGCACTGCTTGTGGTGGGGATTAGCATCCTGTTACAGGAAATATTATTTAGAGGTAAAAAATTAGCCCTCGACAACAACAAGAATTTGCCAACAGCTTAGGCAAATCCCGACAGGGTTGCGCGTCACCCTATCACAAACCTCATAGAGTTTGAAAAGACATACAAAATCATTATGACAATAGGACAAGAATTATTACATGAACTAACACTTGAAGCAGAAGTAACAAGAAAATTCTTGGTAAGTGTGCCGTTTGACAAAGCAGGATATAAACCAACAGAAAAGTCAGAAACACTAGGGCGTCTTGCCATTCACGTTGCAGAAATTATTGCCTGGTGGACGTCGGTTATTGAAACAAGCAAATTGGACTTTATCGACTTTGAACCTAAAGACATAAAATCAAGCAAAGAACTGCTGGACTACTTTGACAACTTATTGGCAGACGCCAAAAAATCCTTATCAAACGTCAAAGACGAAGAATTTGAAAAAGAATGGAGTATGTCATATGGCGAAGATTTGCTTTTTTCATTACCTAAAAAACAAGTAGCCAGACTTTTTTGTATGAACCATTTAGTGCACCATCGGTCCCAACTGGGAATGTATTTAAGACTTTTGGACATTCCAGTCCCTGCAACATATGGCCCTTCGGCAGACGATGAAAATGTGATACTAATCAGTAGATTCGGTGTACAATAAAAACAGAGTCGGCAAAACGAATAGAAAAACTAACTCACAGACATAAGGTTTTGGACAATCGAACTTGAAAGAGGTACAACAATAAGCGACTCAAACTCAATCTCCTTATCTGACTACCAGAATTCTGCCTGGCAGTAGCTTTAAACTTCACATCTGGCGGTAATTATTATGTCATCCCCTTTTCAACTAAACATTTAATATGGAAATAGAATACAGTTGTAGTAAGCGTCCGACAGCAATCGAGGTTATCAACCTTTATAATCAAGCTGGCCTTGCAAGACCAACAAATGATGAAGCACGAATAGCCAAAATGCTTGAAAATTCAAATTTAATCGTTACAGCCTGGCACGATGAAAGGCTTATTGGAATTTGTCGTTGTATTACTGACTGGGCCTGGTGCTGCTATTTATCTGATTTAGCTGTTGACCCAGATTTTAAGAAAACCGGCATCGGAAAGGAGTTAGTCAGGGTAACCAAAGATAAAATAGGCGAGGAGTGTATGCTACTATTGCTCTCTGTGCCGACAGCCTTTGAATATTACCCCAAAATTGGTTTTGAAAAAGAAAACAGGGCGTTTATGTTACCCCGAAATAAGTAATTCGGGATAACATTTTTAATGTGAGTTTCCTGCAAATACAAACCCTATATTCCCGTCGGTTTCCGAAGTATAACCAGCAATATATAGCTGAGTATTATGAAATCCTCAGGCTTATTTTAATTTCTTTTGCAGTTCCACATTCATTTTTACGTAGCTGTCGTTTTTAGCTTCTTTTGATAATGCAAGAGAAGTTTGAGAGCTAGTCAACGCAGCTTTAAAATCACCTTTTTCCTGCTCAATTTTAGCTTTATACAGCCACATGTAGAATGCTTTTGGATTTTCTTTTACTGCTGCAGTTATATTTTCAAGGGCTTTAACCAGGTTCTTTTCATACTCATTATAAAACTGTGCAGCCTGCCAGTAAGGCTTGCTGTCTGAACGCATGGCGCTTTCCAGTTGTGATTTAATTTTTTCCCTGATAACAGCCGTAAGGGGAATCCTGATAGACGTGCGATCCCATTCTATATTGAGGTCGCAACTTTCGGGCTTTACATTATTAAATTGCATAGTGAAGGTTTCCACTGCCGTCTTCAGTTTAGTTGGCGCAATCTTAAAACGGACGACATCTTCCGATTCTTTATAACCATCAACACCCCAATTATTAATCCCGCGGTTAAGAATAATTTCCCAGCTGTCTATACCCGGAACACTGTAAAGTGCATACGTACCTGTATCAACTTTTTTGCCTGCAAATTCAACGGGTTCCGTAAACTTGATCCTGGTAGCGGCATTCGCACCAGTGCGCCATACTACGCCGTAAGATTCGAGTCCCCCGAATATTCTCCTGCCTTTGGCACTTGGGCGGGAGTAGGTAATTTCTATAGACCCCAGCGCAAAATCCTGTTTGATAACCTGAGTGGGCGAGGGTGCCGGTAATTTAACCTGAGCATTACCAAACTGGATTGACAACAAAAGTCCCAAAAGTATTAAACTGTTTTTCATGTGTGTGTTAGTGAATGTATAAATAATAATTACTGAAAATAAACTTTTACTGTTTGGTAAATCAATCGGTTGCTCATCAACTGCGACTGCGTATTAAACTGCTTCTCTGAAAAGCCCTGTAAACCAAATAAACCTGCTGCATTTCCTTTATTGATGGCTATCTCAAGATACCCGGCGGAATTAAACAAAGCCAGTTTCTCGCCTTCTGCAACATCTGCGTACGTTTCACTGATCTTATCTATTTCTTCGTCTCTTTTAAAAATGAGGGTAAAACGTCGTCCCTTACGTTGCTCTTCAAATTCATCTTTACTAATATTCACGATAACGTTTTCGAAGTTATCAATAAAAATAATCTGCCCTTCAATCCAGTTATTGCCAAGGAGTGGCCGTAAGGGATTTTTTACCTTTATGGAAACGGATGCATCCCCGATCTGGTGAAGACTTTTGCCCGATAGCAACAAGTTAAATGCATTAGCAAAAATGCTTACACAATACAATGTATTTTTCTGCTCAGATTTTTCGAGATGGAGTGCCACTACCTGTGTGGGTACTTGTTCGAGGATCATCGTTAGCAAACCGTTATCTGCGCAGCCAATATATTGGCCATTATGTTCAGCTAACAAGAGATGTTCCGGCTTCTCATCAAATAAATTGATAAGGATTAAGTGGAATGTTCCTTCCGGGAAATTATTTATGGCGTTACGGCAAACATAGGCGGCTTGCGGGTAGTTGAAAGGGGAGAGCAGGTGAGTAACTTCTATGATATTAAATGTTTCGTTTGCCTGTAATAACTGACCCTTAATTGCGGCAGGCATGAAGTCCTGGTTTCCTATGTCGCTGGTAAGAGTAAGTAAAGGCATCCGGAAAAATTCGTTTGTTTTTTAAGTGAAGCAAGTGTGCGATAAAGGCCGCTATTTAACCAGTTTTCCCTCTTTAAAAAAGAAGTTTCGGGTAAGTTTGTCTGCCCATGACGGAAAAAACTTGTTTACGAAAACAGTTTGTTTTCCTTTAAAAGTAAGAACCAGTGTACGTTTCTTCTTTTCAATTGCTTTCAGAATATGCGACGAACATTCCTGGGCGCTCATAAGTGAACTTTCATCAAGCGGGCTTTCCCCTTGTGCTTCCGACTGACCATTAAGCGCTGCGCGACGAATATTGCTTTTTGTAAAGCCCGGGCAAACCCACATAACGTTCACCTCATCCTCCATTAGTTCAGTACGTATCGCTTCCATCCAGCCATTCAGTGCAAATTTACTAGCGCTGTATCCGCTCCTTCCGGGTAATCCGCGGTACCCTGCAATGGAAGAAATCCCGACAATCGTTCCTTTCTGTTGAATGATGGAAGTGAGGGCGAGTTTGGTACAATAAACGGTTCCAAAGTAATTAATGTCCATCACTTTCCGAAAAACATCAAGTTCAGCGTCCTTCAATAATGTCCGCATGGAAATTCCTGCGTTGTTGATCAGAATGTCGATATGACCAAATTGTTTAATAGTAGAATCTATGAAGAGTTTGCAATCGTTGAAATTGCTTACATCTGCCACAATACAATGAAGTGGTTTGGTAGAGTGACTGATTTGCAGGTCGTACAATTTATCCTGGTTTCGTGCGCAGGTAGCTACCTTCGCACCCATGGGCAGAAGCTCATCGATAAGTGCTTTACCAATACCATCAGAACCTCCTGTTATGGCAACAACTTTGTCTTTAAAAAAATCACTCATGAAAAAAAGTTATTCGCAAAAATAGGTTAGATATACGGCTGTTCACAATCTATTTTAAACATAATACGCTGAATTTGATAATCTTTTTCCAAAATAATTTGTTCCGATAAGTTTTTACCTTTATTTTTGCACTCCCAATTAAAAAAACGGGAAAGGAATTGGTAGCTCAGTTGGTAGAGCAATACACTTTTAATGTATGGGCCCTGGGTTCGAGTCCCAGCCAGTTCACGAAGACCGCATCAGCAATGATGCGGTTTTTTTGTGTGTGGTATTTTGAATTTTGGAGCTAAGTTGGTAGAGCATCCCGACGTATAGTCGGGAGTGCATCCTGGGTTCGAGTCCCAGCCAGTTCACTTCTTGGGACAAATCTGAAATATTCGGATTTGTCCCATTTTTTTTAACTTCTAATTTCCTATCTAGCAAGTAGATAAGATTGATTGCCTCATTTATACGATTAGTTCGATATTGAAATCCGTCAAAAGTTAAATTTTCGGGGAACATCGAACTAATTATTTTACGTTTTTGTATCACAGTTCCTTGAGTATATAAAATATCTAACTG
>JANXYS010000385.1 GCA_025355935.1 Chitinophagales bacterium
CTTTTATCGTCTTTAAGATCAATATTAAACTGGGGCTGAAATTCTTTTATAAGTGTATTCTCAAGCAGGAAAGCTTCGCGCTCGGTATCAACTATAGTAAATTCAATTTTCCTGATGCGATGAACAAGCTCTGTAGTTTTAAAATTCGATTTCGTTTTGGTAAAATAGCTGCTAACCCGTTTGCGTAGGTGCTTAGCCTTCCCTACGTAAATGATTTTGTTATTTACGTCAAAGTATTTATAAATGCCGGGTGCTGCGGGGATAGTTGCAGCAATTTGCGAAAATTGTTCAGCTGTCATTTTTGTTCAATCTTTCGAATCACACCTGGTGAATTAAAAATCCCAGGATATCTTTTCTTCTTTTTCAACGTTAAATTTTCCGCCAGGTAGCTGGCGGACAGTAACCATTTTACAATACTGATCTGTTTGCCAGGTAAGCTGTAAAATTTTGTCGGTTGTTAGATTCTTAACCATATAGATCCTTCGCACCTTTCCATCCTCAGGGTTCACGTACACATCCCAGTTTCGTAACTGAAAGGTATCCGGAAGACCGGGCTTCGGGTCATAAGTAAAAGTGAAAGCATTTACGCTTTGATCTAAAAATTTGCGCTCCGAAAAGTAAGCGGCCATGTTAGCAGTGTCGATCAAAGGGTGCAGGAAATCGCCCATTTCTACTTCCAGCGATTCAAGTTGAATCCAGGAAGAATCTATTTTCTGTTGTATGGTAAGATGCTTAAGCGGATTTATTTTCTTCTCCCTGATCGAAGAAATTTGCCCTTTAATAAAATCTGTTACGGGAAAATAGCTAATAGCTTCTTCCTGTTGAGGAGCTGAGGTGGTTTCAACCTTGGTTTTGGATTTACAATTTATAAAGGCAAGGAGAGCAATCAATAAATATAAAGCCTTCTTCATGGTTCAAAATTACTTGTTATCAATGATTGAAGGCTTAAAAATACTTACAAAAAAGAATAAAACCGTTAGTTAAAAATTCTTGGTGAAGCCAAGCTTCAAGCCAATATTATAGAGTTTCTCTGAAAAGCTATACCGGGTATTATAAGTTGATAACAGCTGGTACCTTAACTGTGGTCCGGCATTGATGATAATGCCTGAAGATGTTTTGTAGCTGATAAATGTTTCTATGGAAGTGTTCATATTCCATTTACGGAGTAACGAGGATTCTTCTATATAATTCTTGCTGTCAGCTGATATTGCAAATACATTTCCTCCGCTAACAAAAGTAGGTTGTAAAGTTGCACCGGCATACCATTTAACACGGCCATTACCAGTTAATTTAATATCTGCTCCTACTGGCATTGATATCTGGATAGTCGTATTATTCAGCTTTTGATTTTTTTGACCATTCACTGTATTTACAAAATTGCTAATTCGCGGTGCTGCTGTATATCCCGAACCATTATTTAATAATAGGGAAGTTTCCGTTGGGTGATTAAGCTTGTCGGCCATACTAATGTAGTTCGTATAATTAAACTGTAGACCTGTTTTCAGTCTTAAGGTTTTGTTGATATTGTAAATTAAGGCCGCGCCAATTTCCATATTCATAGCCGATTGCTGGGTGACCTGGTCATTGATATTAGAACGTACGGCCTGGTTTGTTGCTACGAGGCTCTGGGAAGAGGCGCCTGTACCTACATTAGCATCCTCTTTTTGTTTTAGCATTCTAAAGCCTAGCGCGGTAGTGGCATAATATTGCAGACTCGCAAAAGATTTCAACCTGCTCATACCTTTACGGTTCTGAAAAGCATAATTTTCAATCCACGCCTTATCTTCGGCAAGCAGCCCTGCTTTTGCAGACGGTACCGCTGCGATCAACAATGCAGTTGGAGTTAAAGCAACCATATCCTGGTTATCTGATCTGGTTGCGAGCGAAGGCATCGCTTCATTATTTTCGATATTAGTAAGAACCAGTTTTTTGTTTTCTTCCTGGCGACCCTCTACGCCGGCTATTGTAAATACTGGCCTATTTTCAACATGGTTACCCTGTAGAAGCACGGAAGAAGGAAGACTAGTGCTTGTTTTGCTAGGTGCAGTTTCACTTGAAGGGAGATTGATGGCAAAATCCTTATTGGCGACATCCGAAGCGTTTTTAGCTAACAGCAGCGGAGTGGTGTTTAGGCTGCCCGTGGTCGCTGGCGTCCTCGCAGGGTAAAAAGAAAAACTGGTGGAGGGGGTAGATGTCGAAACCTTTTCAGTCTTAATCGTGTTATCCTTTTCAGCAGGTATTAATATTTTTGCCGAAAGTGCCGATAAATTATTCCGATTTATTGAATTATTATTTGAGATTCCTAAAAACAGGATGGCGCTTACAAGCACAAGCGATACTGCAAGCGATGGCCATTTACGACCAGGGTGAAGATCATTGTACAGGCTATGCCATATCTTCCGGGAAGGGTACATCTGAAAATCATCTGTAGCCGTCCTGAGAAAATGCTCAAAGTCGTCGTCTGTATAAAAATTATTTTCCATTTTCACGAAAGCATTTTAGTTAGTTCCTGGTAATTCGGTAAGGATTGGATATGTGGAAAAAGTATTTTTAACGACCGGTGCCAGCTTTTCCGAACAGGCTCCGTTTATTTGGCTTTTGCATTATATTTTTCTTAACCAGGATCTCCTCAAGCATAGCCTTTGCCCGGGTATACTGGCTGCGGCTTGTGCTCTCTTCTATGTCAAGCAACTGACCTATCTCGCGGTGTGAAAAACCTTCGATAGCATAAAGGTTTAATACCGTTCGGTATCCGATTGGTAAAATCCTGATACATTCCACCACCTGTTTTGCCTGCATGATAGCGGGTATCATTTCTTCACGGATATGGATGCTGGTTGCATGTATGATGTCCACGCTGTCTGCAAACTTTTTGTTCTTTTTCAAAATATTGATGCAAGTATGCACGACTATTCTGCGTATCCAACCTTCCAAAGCACCTTCTCCACGATACTGATACAACTGGGTAAACACCTTAATAAACCCTTCCTGGAGCATGTCTTCAGCATCCTCCCTGCTCTTCGCAAAGCGATAACATACACCCAGCATACGGGGGCTAAAACGATTATACAATGCTTCCTGCGCTGCTGCATTGTTTTTTATAGTTCCGGCAAGCATTTGCTCTTCGGTCATAGTGCGGTTTTTATTACCCTTAAATATAGGACATATTTAGGTTGAAACCTGCTGCATAGCCTCGGTAATTGTCAACATTTAACAGGGTGGAGCGGCCTAGGGCCTTCTTTTAGGCATTACGAGGCTGTCGGGCGGGTAATTGGCTTTTATGGAATCGCGAACCTGCGCGCTCCAGTTGATAAGCACTTCCTTTTGCACAGCAGATAGTTTGGCATAGGTATGAATCAAACTATAAGACCATAGCGGCATTTCATTCTCCTCCACCTGTTCCTTCAGATCTGCCATTTTTTTATACTGACGGGCGACCGGTGCAGCAAGAAATTCAGAGAAATTAATCTCCCGTTTACCATCTTCAATGTGGTTGCCTAACCACATGGCTACAGGTTGTACATTCGAATACCAGGGGTACACCGTATTGTTGCTATGACAATCATAACAACTGGATTTCAGAATCCTTGCAACATCTGTAGGTAACGGATATTTCCGGCTTATATCTAAAGAAGAAAACGGTGTTGAATTGTTCTTCGCAGGTTTTGGAAAGAGCTGAAATAATACAAGAATGACCAGCAGAGCCAGCAAAAAATATTTCAATATTTTTTTCATGGTTTGTTAAGATATTAAAATGTTGCCCGACATCTCCGGAGGAATGGGAATGTTCATCATAGTTAAAATCGTAGGGGCTACATCACCAAGCTTGCCCGCAGAAACATTACCTCTCCATGTGTTGTCAATGACGAAGAACGGAACGAGGTTGAGCGTGTGTGCGGTATTGGGAGTGCCATCATCATTTATCTCAAAATCTGCATTTCCATGATCGGCCAGGAGGAAGATAGCATAATCTTTTGCAAGTGCTGCAGACACTACTTTTTCGACACATTTATCAACAGTTTCCACTGCTTGAATTACCGCGTTCCAAATGCCTGTATGGCCTACCATATCTGCGTTGGCAAAGTTCAGGCAGATAAAATCCGGACTGTTATCCTGTATTTCTTTTACAATAGTATCAGTTACTTCATAAGCGCTCATTTCCGGCTTCAGATCATACGTCGCAACCTTCGGTGAAGGAACCATTAACCGCTTCTCGTTTTCGAAGGGTAGTTCCCTTCCACCACTGAAAAAGAAACTTACATGCGGGTACTTTTCAGTTTCAGCTATGCGTACCTGTGATCTCCCATGAATCGCCAGGATTTCACCAATCGTATTTTTAAGATCATCCTTTTCATAGATTACTGATATGTTTTTAAAGCTATGGTCATAGCTTGTCATAGTAGTATAGTTAAGCTTAAGTGCAAACATCCCGAGGTCAGGAAAATCCATCTGCGTAAGTACTTCTGTAATCTCACGGCATCTGTCGGTCCGAAAGTTAAAAGCAATTACCGCATCACCGTCCTGTATTCTGGTATCTGGCAATTTCGAGTTGATAAGAGGAAGAAGAAACTCATCGGTAACATTCCTGTTATAGCTCTCTTTTACAGAAGCCAGGAGGTCATCTGTCTTCTCTCCGGATGCATGTACCATAGCATCGTACGCTATCTTTATTCTTTCCCATCTTTTATCGCGATCCATTGCGTAATATCTGCCTGTAACCGTAGCGATGGAGCCGGTAGTATTATCGAGATGCTGTTGTAATTCCTGTAAAAATGTTAAGCCGCTTTTGGGGTCAGTATCTCTGCCATCGGTAAAAGCGTGCACTAATACATTGTGAAAATCTTCTGCTACGCAGGTATCAGCTATCGCTTTAATATGATTAATATGCGAATGCACGCCTCCATTACTTACCAGGCCGAGCAAGTGAAGTTTTTTGTTATTATTCTTGGCAAAGCGAATAGCTGACAACAAAGTGTCGTTCTGCTGGAACAAATGACTTTTAATTGCCACGTTTATACGCTCAAGCTCCTGGTAAACGATACGCCCTGCCCCGAGGTTCAGGTGTCCTACTTCACTGTTACCCATTTGCCCCTCTGGCAAACCTACTTCAGTGCCACATGTAACCAGCGTAGCATTAGGGTATTGTGCGTATAGAGAGCTTACAAAAGGAACATTTGCGTTTTGAATGGCATCGCTGCTTTTGATGGTCCCTAATCCCCATCCGTCCATTATCACGAGTATCGCTTTTTTATTTTCCATGCTGCAAAGCTATATATTTGATCACGTATTGAACCGGCCGTCCGGTGGATGTTTCAAATTATTTCTTAAAGCTATAATAAAGCTGGCCGTTGGCACGTTTTTAGCAATTACGGAGGCGAAACCAAAAACCACATAATGAAACGTTTTTTACTTATAAGTCTTACTTCTTTACTGTTATTTTCTTTTACGGTTTTCTCTGGAATTGCAGACGTCATCAATGCTTTCAAAACTGGAAATGCATCTGAGATGTCTAAGTATTTCGATAATACAGTAGAAATTACACTCCCTGAAAAGAGTAGCAGTTATAGCAAAAGCCAGGCTGAGCTAATATTAAGGGATTTCTTCGCCGGAAACTCAGTTAAATCATTTACTGTTGTTCACCAGGGCGAGAATGCGGGGTCCCAATTTTGCATTGGTACACTGGT
>JANXYS010000256.1 GCA_025355935.1 Chitinophagales bacterium
AAAGGGCAGCGATTCGAACGGCTTTTAATCTTGAAGAGAACGAGGTACAGGAACTCATGCCAGGTACTGCACTCATCGCACGCGCCGATGGCAGTTACGTAATTGAACAAATAGTGCCCGCCAAAGAGCGAAAAGCCTGTAGTTTTGAAAGGATTTATTTTAGCCGGGGAAGTGATGAAAAGATATATCGCGAACGTCTGGCACTGGGATATAATCTCAGCCCCATTTTATTAAAAGCAGTTAACTACGATCTTAAAAATACAATTTTTTCTTTCATCCCCAATACAGCAGAAACTGCCTTCTACGGGATGATTAAAGGGGCGGAAGATTACCTAAATGAAATAAAAATAGAAAGGATTCTTAGCTGGGAGAAAGATTTTGATGCTGCCAAACTTTCGGAGATGATTAACCGAAAGGTTCGCATTGAAAAGATTGCCATCAAAGATGTGAAGTTGCGAACCTTCATAACACAGGACAGCAGCCGAAATGAAATGGTACAGCACGTATACGATATAACTTACGGTACTGTCCGCAAAAACGAGGATACCCTGGTAGTTATTGATGATAGTATCGTAAGGGGAACCACACTAAAGGAAAGCATCATCAGAATGTTAAGCCGCCTCAAACCTAAACGTATTATCATAGTTTCTTCGGCCCCTCAGATTCGATACCCCGACTGTTATGGTATTGACATGAGTAAAATGGGGGATTTTATTGCTTTTAAAGCTGCAGTTGAACTCCTTCATGAGTCGGGAAAAGAAAGTTTGCTAATAGATCTTCTTAACCGTTGTAAAGAACTCCAGCGAAACAACCAACTGCATACTGAAAATGTTGTTCGGCAGGTTTATAAACCCTTTACCCTTCAAGAAATCTCAAATAAAATAGCTCAGCTTATCACTCCAAAAGATATCGATATCCCGGTAGACGTAATTTACCAAACAATCGAAACCCTTCACGAAGCCTGTCCAAATAATAAGGGCGACTGGTACTTTACAGGAAATTATCCCACTCCTGGCGGAAACCGGGTTTGCAATAAGGCGTTTATGAATTACATGGAAGGCAAGAATGTAAGAGGATATTAAACGCATTTTAAAAGGCGGCATCTTTTGTGCTTGAATCAGGTTCTCCATTAGATTTACACCATCGCAATCATGTTAAAAATTCTAACCGTTGCGGGTTTAGCTACTTTCGAAATTTACGCGGCTATACCCGCTGGCTTTGCTATGGGATTAAGTGCATGGACGATTTTTTTTGCCAGCCTCGCAGGCGGTATCGTAGGAGTATTTGTTTCAGCTTTCCTGGGGAACAGGATTGAACAACTATTAAGTAGGTTCAGAAAACCTAAGAAAGAACTTCCAAAGAATGGACTGATTCAACGGATCTGGAAAAAATACGGGATAATCGGCTTAGGGTTACTCGGAACCTTCACCCTGGGGGCTCCAATCAGTATTGCCGTCGGAGTTGGATTCAATGTTGATATGAAAAAACTCGTTACCTGGTGCTGTCTAGGCGTTTTAACCCGATGCGCAGTTTTTACACTCCTCGCTCATTTTGGTAAACAAGCTTTATTTTGATACTTTAGAGGGCGGATCATTTTCGACTCTGCGTGCATTAATATATTGTTCATGATCATTAGGAAAGGCAGGTTGGAAGCTTTTAGCGATGGTGTTGTGGCCATTATCATCACCATCATGGTCTTAGAAATGAAAATCCCCCACGGACCTGAACTTAGGGAACTTGCGCCATTAGTGCCTGTCTTTATCAGTTACCTTCTTAGCTTCGTGATTGTAGGGCTTTACTGGAACAATCATCATCATCTTTTTTTATTGGTTGAGCAGGTAGACGGAAAAGTGTTTGGGCTAATATTCACCTGCTCTTCTGGTTATCCCTACTCCCTTTCGCTACCGGATGGATGGGTGAAAATCATTTCGCGCAATGGCCTGTGGTGATATATGGTATAGTTTTGTTGATGGCTTCGATTGCATATTTCATTATGGTACAATCACTCCCTCCTTTGCACAAGAAAGGCTCTGCACTTGCCTCTGCAATTGGTGCAGACAGGAAAGGTATTATTTCAACGATTATTTATTTAGTGGGGCTTGTTTTAAGTTTCGTTCATCCGTTGTTGGGAGTGGGCTGCTACTTTATAGTTGCTGCTATGTGGTTTATTCCAGATGGTCGTATCGAAAAAAAGATTCATGATACTAATGAATCGTCTAAGATTACCTGAAATCATTTGATCAAACTACTAACAGACCTGCCTTGTGCAATGTATTCATAGGTTTATTATCCCAGAACAATTCAAAATCTTCCAGGTCCTCGGTTTCAAATGACTCTTTCATCGCCTGCATCGTAAGCGTGCCTGCGTTAAAAATACTAATGCGTGGTAGTATAGAAACAAACCATTCAGCTTGTCGTTTTGGAATCTGAATAGTAATGTTACTTGATTTAGTTTCGAATGTAAGGTTTGCCATCTCCCTGCTGTTACCTTTTTTGCTTTGTGTAAAATAGTCAACTGATGGCATATTGCCGAGCCAAATCACTTTTGCTGAAGGCTTAAATAAGTTGGGCTGTTCATCTTCCAAAACTTTTAATATAAAGTCAGGGTTAACCTTAGGTCGTGGAATTTTAAAATCAAACCATTTCTGCAGCGGTTCATCATAGCCAAGATTGTGCATGTAGTTAAATAAAGATTTTTTTAATCCAAGGCTAAAGGTATCATGATCGGCTCCCGTAGGATCATAATGAAGAATATCATTATTTGCAAAGGTGCCAATCAGATTGGTTTCCTTTATAACCTGATATTTATCGGGATTCAAACCCACCGGGCTGTGCGCGGTCATGGCAAACTGGTGCCAGAAAGCAGATTGGAGAATGCCGGTTTTAAATAATTGCCGCACCATGTCTAAACTGTCAATTGTTTCCTGTGGCGTCTGCGTTGGAAAGCCATACATGAGATAAGCATGAACCATGATGCCAGCATTAGTAAAGTGCTGATTAACCCTTGCAACCTGGGCTACTGTAATGCCTTTTTGAATTAGCTCAAGTAGACGATCGCCGGCAACTTCGAGTCCACCCGAAACTGCTATACAGCCAGAGGCCTTAAGAAGAAGACACAAATCGCGTGAAAAGCTTTTCTCAAAGCGGATGTTGGTCCACCAACTTACAGTGAGTCTTCGTCGGATGATTTCAATAGCAAGAGCCCGCATCAGGGCGGGTGGCGCAGCTTCATCCACGAAATGAAAACCTGTCTCACCCGTTTGCGCGATCATCTCTTC
>JANXYS010000258.1 GCA_025355935.1 Chitinophagales bacterium
GGGCAAAACGAAAGCTTAGTTATTGGCTGTAGTTTTTATTTTGTACTTATTGTTTGCTCTGAAATAACAAACTTAATCCTAAATTTTCCATTCTTGACAGTAATAACTGAACCTGTATTTGTTCGCAGTGTTCCATCAAATTCACCTTCAAGTATATTATCGTGTGTCAATTTTAAGAATGTAAGGGTCACCCCAAAACCTGTATAACCTTGAAAAGTATAGTTGTCTTGCGGTGAGTTTTGTCCAATGCTGTAATCGTGATTCATATTCATAAATTCAAACTCTGTAAATTCACAATGCTCCAAATTTTGATGAGGTTGAGTATAAGGAAAATTTCTATTTTCAATATGTGTTTGCCCACAATACAAAGCAATCATAATTGAATTATTTGAATTCTGTCTTATTAAATAAAGATTATCGGTTGAACTGTCTTTCTTAACATCATCATAATGATATATAAACAAAGCGTTTGAAAAGGTATCAACAAAATATGACCCTGTTTGACCTGTTGTCGCAAAACATAATTGATGGCCATTAAATTCTCCCTTTATATAAAAGCTACTATCATTGCAAGAGTCTGAGATAGCATTGTCAAGAAATGAAAGATTTGGGTCTGTATAAGTCGGAGTTGGATCGTTTGTCTCTATATCTTTTTTGCAAGAGTAAAAAGAAACTGCAAATAACAAAATAACAAGAAAAATTTTTTGTTTCATACTATAAGGTTTTATGTTCTATTTTAAAATACTGCCAACTATTTCATTTTTGAATTTAAGTAGTTGACATTGTTAATCGTAAAATCGTTGCTTCTTTACAAAATAATTTTAATCTTCACAAATTTGAAGTTGTCAAAGAAAATTACAGCCAACACTCAGAAAAGTATCCGCACAGCCCCCAAAAAATGCCCCGTTTTAAAAATCTGTTTGCGGGGCTTTGCGGTATACTTTTGAGTTGACTGATGTCGCCGTAAGGTTACCTATATGGAGTAAAGTATCGGATTATTTCTTCCTGATGTCGGTTGTTTTAAAGGTCGTTTAAGGTTTGTGGGTTCATTTTTTCCAGACTATTTCAAACCTGTTTGCCCTTTGTTGCTTAAAATTATGGTTTCGGGTTTGCATTTCCTTATTTGTTGTCCCTTTTTATGTTTCGTGGATGTAACTCTACCAGTACGCCTTTCGTCGTTGCCGGTAATTTTGCCTGAAACCCATCCGTAACCTCTTTTATCATCCATCATCTGTTTGTTTCCACGGATAAAAGATTGCCACAAGTTCAAGGGTGTTATTTTTACAGCAAGGGCACCCCGTTATGTCCATACCATATTTCTCCTGCATGTATAACCTTAGGGGTATTTGCACAATTCCGGGATGTAATGGCAGCTTCATTGTTTTTAGCACCTCATTGATGCGCTGGTGCCGATTCCGGTTTGCCAGGTAGCCGTACGTTCTTATTTTGGTAAATCTGCTGGGTAATATATGCTGCTCAAAACGACGCATAAACTCACTGCAGGGTAAGGTCATTTGCTTTTTTGCATCGTTATCTGCGTAATCTTTGTAGTTAAAGGTTATGCTTCCATCGTCATTGATACTTGTTATCCTATGATTGCTGATCGCTACCTTATGGGTATACCTTCCAAGGTATTCTATTACACCGTGCGGGCCGCCAAAGGGGGCCTTGGCGTACACAACCCAGTTCTTTTTATACAGCAGATCCCACCAATGTTTAGTATCCTGCTCATCTGCAGGAGGCAAGGTAACCTCGCCCACTGCAATCAGTTGCTTTAGTCCTGCTAGGAACTTTGCCCTGTACATTACTTGCATAGCCTTTACCGGGAACAGAAAACGGTAACAGTTTTTAATTCCGCTTTTCCATTCATTGTTGTTGATAATTCCGCCACCACTCACAATACAATGGACATGTGGATGGAAGCTCAACTGCTGACCCCAGGTGTGAAGCACACTAATGATTCCAGGCATCGCTCCCAGGTATTTTGGATCTTTGGCAAAACACAGTAAGGTTTGAGCCGAAGCATCAAGCAATAATTTAAATAAAAGCTTCCGGTGGCCCATCGTTACGGGGTTCAACTCATGAGGAAGTGTGAACACCACATGGTAGTACTTTACCGGTAACAGTTCCTGCATCCGCGCTTCTATCCATTGTTGCTTTTTTACCGCACCGCAATTGGGGCAATGCCGGTCCCGGCAACTATGGTATTGATATTTTACGTGGCCACAGTCATCATTTCTGCATTGATACATATGATAACCTAAGGCAGCTGTCCGGCATACTTTTATGCGTTGTAATACCTTTTCGACATGGGCATTTTTGTTATACGGCCATCCATGCTTTTGCAATACCTGTTGTACCGTTGCCCGGGGAGTTTTATAAGATAACATACGGGCATCATTTTAAATTATGATGAACGTTGTTGCTATCTTTTGCCAGCAGTAAGGCATCGTAAGGGTTTACTATCTGGTCTATTCGCCGCGAACTCAGGTGCAAATAGTTCATTGTCGTTTGTAGATTACGGTGACCAAGTAACTCTTTTATCGTATACAGGTCTGTTCCCGCATCCAGCAGGTGGGTGGCAAAACTGTGGCGTATGGTATGGATGGTGTAGCTTTTGTTTTGAAGACCGGCGGTAATTAAGGCTTTTTGCATCAGGTGCTGTACGCTGCGCACACTGTATCGTGAGCCCACCCTTGGCCCATTAAACAGGTATTCCTGGGGCCTGTAAATAAGATAGTACGCTCTCAACTCCAACAACACCTGCTGGGAAATAATCGTATATCGGTCTTTGGCACCTTTACCCTGTACCACTTTAATGCGCATGTTTGGAGAATCAATATCTGCTATCCTGCAATTGGCTATCTCACTAACACGCATACCTGTACTATACAATAACATCAGTATACACCGGTGCTTTATATTGTGCACCCCATCAATGAGTTTCATTATCTCATCCGGCGACATGACTGCCGGAAGTTTGCCACTGGGCCGCGGATAAATAACCGTAGGGATCACATAGGGGCGCTTAGCCACGTGACGCATAAAAAAAGAAATGCTCTGTGCCGCCATCCTGCACTTAACCCGGCTGCACCCAAGGGTCTTGATCAGGTAAAGCAAATAACCCATGATCATCTCTTC
>JANXYS010000264.1 GCA_025355935.1 Chitinophagales bacterium
CAGAGGGTACAATTTATGTTGTTTCCGATGCCTATCCCAAAATAATGACTTATAACGAGTCAAAAAACTATTTTGAAAAAGCGCTTGCAATTCTCTCGCCTTTAAATCCCTCATACAGCGACCTACGGGTGAATTATCAAATGAATATTGCAGCCATTTTAGTAAAAGAGGAATCCTTTGATAGTGCTTCGAGGCTCTATCAAATTATAAGTAGTCAAAACATTCACCTAAACGAAATCTATCATAACCTGGGCATTATCAGTTCAAATAAAGGACGGTATGCCCAAGCTATAAACTATTTCCGGAAAGTAAATTATTCGAACAGTTCCCGTGTGATAGATCTTGACTACAACTTTGCCTTATGTTTTAGTAAACTGGCTGCATACGATTCATCACGTTCGTACTTGGCGAAAGGTTTTCAAAATAATTTGATCTGGAACGGACATCGGAAGAATGTTTCGCTTGGATTATTATATCATCTAGCCGCGGATGATCATCTCTTCCGCCGCGATTGGAAAGCTTCGGCAGCATTATATCAACAGTCAATTCAGCAGTTCTACCCTGCTTTCAACGACTCTGATATACATCGCAACCCGGAGATCTTCACAGGAATATTCTCATACGCCCATCTTTTTAAGAGCCTCGTTTCCAAGGCCGCAGTTTTCGAAGAGTTAAACCGGCAGAAGCCCGATAGTTCATTGTTACGTTTTGCACTTGATTCTTACCGGTCGGCATTTAAGCTGTCAGACTACATTCTTACAACCTATACTTCGGAAGAATCGCGGATGTTCCTACTAAAAAACACTAATGACATATCTGACAAAGTAATTCAACTTTGCCTTGAACTGGGAAAACTGACGAAAAAAAACAAATTCGAGGAGGAAGCTTTTTATTTTGATCAGCGTAATAAGGCTTTTCTTCTTACACTTTCCCTGCAGGAAAACAAGATGCACCTGCTAAAGGCTGGAAATGATACTATCGTTGCGAAACAGTATAATTTGCGAAGAGAAGTAACGCGCCTCTCCCTGAGTGCGGCATTCATAAATGACAGCAATAAAATAAGTCAACTAAATGCAGAGATACGAGATGATGAAATCAGTCTGGCAGCGTTACAATCCAGCCTGAGTCGTGATCTGAAATATAGCAGACTCTTGTCAGCTACCATTCTTCCGTCTCTCCCGGAAGTGCAGAGGGAAATTGGCAGGTATTCAAAACTTCTTTCCTACCATCTATCACCAAACTCCCTCGTTATTTTTTGCCTGGGACAACAATTTTATAAGCATATCGAAATTCCGTTAGATAGCAGCTTTTATAGCGCTTTATCGGCTCTGACTACCGGGTTACATCGTTTGGATCCGTCGCAACGATACCCAGGTTCTGTAACTGCTATGAAACTTTACAACTTTCTTATCAGGCCACTAACCCCATGGCTTCACGATACCAGGCAGCTGATCATTATCCCTGAAAACGAATTAAGCTACCTGCCATTTGAAGCACTAGAACCTAGCCCCGGAAGATATCTTGTTGAAAATTTCACAACGCAATACCAATATTCCGCAGCCTTATTATTGCAAAAGAGCATCAAGAGCAATGCTGCTTATACGCTTGCATTTGCACCTTATGATGTTGACACTCCTTCAGGAGATTTCTCTGCACTCCCTTATTCTGCACAGGAAGTAAATGCAATCAAGGGGAAGATTTATATCGGTAAAGAGGCAACAAAAGAAAAGTTTTTAAACCTCGCAAATAAATACGATATAATCCAGTTAGCAACTCATGCAGTTGCAAATGATTCAGCGCCGGGACTATCCTTTATAGCATTTTATCCAGGAAGTTTAGTACCAGTGAACCAAACACGTTTGTATGCCCCTGAAATTTACAATTTAAGGCTGGATTCGGTAAACCTAATTTTTTTAAGCGCTTGCGAAACAGGTGGCGGTAAACTAATACACGGTGAGGGGATACTGAGCCTCAGTCGTGCTTTCTCGTACGCAGGTTGTCCAAACATTATCACCTCTCTGTGGAAAGCCAATGATCAAACAACAGCATTCATCAGCACACGTTTCCATCATTACCTGCAACAAGGTGAGCGCATCGATAAAGCATTACAGTTAAGTAAACTCGATCTTCTGCAAAGTCCAGCTATATCACCCGCTTTGAAAACGCCGGATCATTGGGCAAACCTAATTTTCATTGGCAGCAGTGAACAGCTGATTAATAATAATCATCCTCTCTGCTACATGATAGTCGTGCTGGCATTTATCACCAGCCTGCTTTTCTTTTACTTTTACAGGAAAAACCGCAGGCCTTCGCCAGGCCTGCGGTAGAAGCTGATCTTTGATGAAGTTAGAATTTTAGTGGTGTAGGGTAATCACCGGAAGATGTTCATCTTCGCCGTCTGTTACCATTATATTAGCAACGGCTGTGTCCATGAAACCGTTTCGTCCGTCGTAAAGTATTTTGTAAATTCCTGCACGGAGACCCATAAATTTAAATTCTCCCTCCCGATCATCGGAAATTGCCATACTCGTGTCGGTTCCGGCAATAGCCATCACGATAACGTGTGCATCTGTGGGCAGTACCCGTCCCTCAAGAGAACCGGATTTACTCTTTCCAAAAATATGAAGATGCGATTTTAACCTGAAGCCATTATTATTTCCATGGCCACTGTTGTCGGATACAATTGAATGAGCAGCATCAAAATCAATCCATAGCCTTGCCTGGCCCGGTGAGGTTACATCGAAGTTATTATGATCCAATTCAACTTCTACCTGCTGGTCGTCATCGTGCAGGTTTAGAGGAATGGACTGGCCGTTCTTATAGGCAAGGTTTCCATGTCCGAGCGTAAGACGAAGTTTTTCAATCCTTGCATTAGGAAGTCCGCCTGCGCCAAAAATTGTATCAATGCCATTTCTTAACCGGAGAATGTTATATACACCGGAACGGACAGGAACAGTTATCCATCGTCCGTTGGAATTGCTGTCCTCTTCGACCTTTATTTCGAGATCTCTGAGATCAATGAAGATACTGTCGAACGCGGGGGTCTCGTCATCCGTGAGGAATACCGTGAGGTTGTGTGGTTGATTGATAGCAACTGGATTGCTTTCACTCTTACCTTCTTTTTGACAAGAAAGTGCCATGACAGACAAAAACAGAGGGATACTTACGATTTTCTTTGTTATGCTTTTCATTTTGATAAGTTTTTTTAGATGATGAACTATGATAGTAGTCACCGCCAAAGCACCCTGTGTAACCGGCAAAAAAAATCCCGCGGAAGCGGGCAGTTTAAACTCTTAAATGAAATACTATTTTAATTGCTTTACACGCCCGATAAAGTCGATTGTAAACTTTACCGAATACGGATTCGCCGGATTACGCCTTATCTCTTCCATCAGGCCTGCTGCTCGCTCAAAAGAATTTTCCTTCAATAGTGTAAGCGCGAGGTAATATTTGGCGTCATCCCGATAGGGTGATGTGTTAGTTAAGCCCTGATTTATTAAGGATGAGAAAGTTGATTCGGCATTTTGTAGATCACTCAATTGGAGATAGGCGCTGCCCGCTATGATTTTTGCAGTTGCGGTGGGATTTTTAACTTGCTGGTAAAGAGTTATAACTTTATCAAACTTTTTTTCCCGAAAGGCGATAGTGACACTGTCACCGATATCACCGGCTCCGCGGGAACCACTTGCGTCAAAAGGAGTGTATGCTTCATTGTATAAACTCGCAGGCGTTAGCTGCGTTTCTTTATAGCGATTTACTCCTATAACAACCAGTGCCGCGCATGCTGCAGCAGCCAGGACAAATTTGATTAGCTGGCCTGTTCGGATATGCTTTTGCGAAGGTGAATTAATACCTCTTTTTTTCTCATGGCTCATCACCCGGGCGACAGTTTGTTGAAGGCCTGCCATCTGTACAGTTAGCCTGGCAATATTCAGCGATTCGAAACTTTTTTTTAGGTTGTTGTTCGTATTGAGATCATTTTTAAACATCCCGATTTCGACATCATCCATCTCACCATCAAGGTATTTTATTATTCGTTGTTGCTCGTTACTATCCATATCCATGTAATATCTTTTTTAAAGTTTCCCCGGCACCGGGAGTATCCGCAATTATCTTTTCCAGTTGTTTTAAACACTTATATTTTTTATTACGTACTACCTGCTCATTTTCATAATCAAGTGTGTTCAGAATTTCTTTCATTGAACACTCCTGAAAATAAAACATCATTAAGATTTTCCGGCAGTTGTCGCCTAGTTGACTTATCAGCACTGTCACTTGTGATAGGGACTCCTTTGCGAAGATTAATCCTGTTATATCCTCAGTGATAATTCCTTTATGGGCCTCGTATCTTCTTTCACGCGTTAGGGCTCGTCCGCGCCGTTTTAACTCGTTCAGCCACGAAAATCTGTTCAGCGAATACAGAAAAGTTTTTACACTTGAATTTCGAAGGAATTTGTCTTGCTGAACAATCGAAATAAAGTTCACCATTACGTCCTGGAAGATATCCTCGGCGTCTTGCGTACTACCCTGGTTATTTAATACAAACCAGCTCAGCCCGGCATAAAATTCAT
>JANXYS010000276.1 GCA_025355935.1 Chitinophagales bacterium
TATTGTTACCGCGGTTGTTCCAGTCATTTATCTGATTTCATTTTTTTGCTCTCTAAGAACAATCCAAAATCGAAACTTGCCTGAATATATGAACGGGTTTTTTATATACCCTACAGTTGGGATCATTATAGCGTCAATATATTGGCTGAAATTTTTTAAGCTTATCCCTCAAGAATATTTTTACATTTCAAATTCAATTTCTATTATTTTTCATTTTTGTTTCTTAACACAGTTTATAAATAAAGTGACTAATCATAAAAACACTAAAAGATTGATAAGTCCACTTTATGTTATTTTTCTGATTATTTTGATACTGTTAGTAAATGTGGACATTCTAGAAAAGTCCAACATCTCGTTCTCGGTAGCGAATTTTGGTATCTGTTGTTATTGCATTAGTTATTACCACTGCCTTTTTCTACTTCCTGATAAATTTAACATTCTTGAACAATCTTCATTTTGGGCGGTTACAGGAATTTTCTTTGGTATGAGTATGACTATTCCCGCATGCATTTTCAACCTGTATTTGTTTAAAAATACTACTTCCGATATTTACTTGACCCTTGCACTTATACCGACATTTTCCTATGGTATCATGCATTTGTTTTTTATCAAATCATTTTTATGCTTAGTACCAGTTCAGAGGCAATCATAGTATTTGTAATTGTGTGTACAGTTCTCATATTGGCATTAATGCTATTTATTGCTTTAATCGTTTACCAATATCAGCAAAAACAATTTTACTACTTCAAGAAGATAGAAGAAATTAAAATAAGTCACGATAACGCATTGTTAGCATCTCATGCAGAAATTCAAGAGCAAACTTTTCAAAATATCTCTCGCGAAATCCATGATAATATTGGTCAAAAGTTGACACTTTCCAAACTTTATCTCAATTTGTTGGATTTTAATTCTGTGGAAAAGGCAAATATGAGTGTTAAAAACTCAGTTTCACTCATTAGCGAGGTTATTGTCGACCTTTCTGATATCAGCAGGGGAATAAGTTCTGAAATTGTATTAAATGATGGCCTTATTCATGCAATTGAATATGAAATGGGTCAATTGGAAAAATCTGAGTTATTTAAATTGGATTTTCAAATCAAAGGAGACTCAATTTTTCTTGACTATAACACAGAATTAGTGTTATTTAGAATTGTACAGGAATCTCTCAATAATATTATTAAACATGCGGAAGCAGGCAACATTCTTATCAAATTGGATTACGAGGAAAGTTTTCTAAATTTATTAATTGAAGATAATGGCGTTGGTTTTAACAAGGAAGAGTTGCACTCGAAAGGGGCAGGTCTTAACAATATGACGAAAAGGGCGATGTTGATGGATGGTCAATTCACAATTTCATCTGAACTCGGAGTCGGAACAAAAGTCAGTGTTCAGATACCACTTAACGAAAAAACTCTTAAACAATCTAAATCTCTACTTTAAACTAAATTCATATGAAAAAAACTCTCCCTGTAAATATTGCACTAGCTGACGATCACTCCCTATTGAGACAGGGATTAGGAAGGCTGATAGATTCTTTTGAAGGCTTTCGTGTGGTTGGGTGTGTAAATAATGGCCAGGAATTACTTGATCTCATTCAGGCTGGGAGTCGACCGGACATTGTGGTCGTGGATATTGGGATGCCGGTTATGGACGGTTATGAAACCTGCAAACGGTTGCAGGAGCAGTTCCCAGGCATCAAAATTTTAATACTCTCTATGTTTGATGGGGAAATTGGCTTTCTTAGGCTTTTACAATTGGGCGTAAAGGGATTTTTAAAAAAAGACATACATCCCAATGAGTTGCATGCTGCCCTGAAAGCAGTCGCCCAAGATGGTTATTATTATTCAAACGCAACAACCGGTAAGTTGGCAGCATTTTTTCATAAAGCTCAAAAAAATAACCAGGCCATTGAAAAATCATTACTTACAGAGCAGGATATTGCCTTTCTTAAACTGGCAAGTACTGACAAGACTTACAAGGAAATTGCAATGAATATGAATCTGACTCCGAGGACAATTGATAGTTACCGGGATATGTTATTTGAAAAACTGGATGTCAAAAGCAGGGTAGGGCTTGCTGTGTATGCAATTAAAAATGGGATTGTTAGCTTTTAAAGCTACTCAATCAGTTTATTGCGCATGCCATACATCAGTAAACCACCGATAGTTTTAGCATTTACCTTAGTTTTCATATTCTGGCGGATGGTTTCAATGGTTCGCGGACTTAAAAAAATGGTTTTGGAAATTTCCTCGGTAGTTTTATCTTCCGCTAGAAGCTGAAGAATTTTAATTTCTTTTTCGTTAAAATGTATAGGAGTATTGGTACCATAATGCTGCCTTACATTCTTCTTTTGCATTAGTCTACCCATCACTGCCTTGTTTACCAAGTCGTTGAAATAAAAATCGTCGTTCATGCACGTTAATATGGCCTCATAGATTTCTTCAGGATC
>JANXYS010000347.1 GCA_025355935.1 Chitinophagales bacterium
CTACTAGATCAAATTTATTTATTGGCCCTTGTAAACCGAGCTTTGCGGTATTGCCTGAAGCAATAATATTACCGCTGCAGTCGGTCACAACTGTTACTGTAATACTGTAAACCTTATTAGGCTGGAGGGGGGAAAGGAGCCTTAAATTCACAATATTATATAATGGTCCGACTGGCATCGCCTGGACCGGACTACCGACTCCATCAGAAATTATGTATGCTATGTTTGACGAGGCTTTCGTGCTGTCCAGGGACTCATTAAAATGGAGGACAACATTGAGCGAATTCGTTGCAAACGCCCTTAATAATTTGGGCGCTTTTTTGTCGGGGTTATTTGCATCTACTGCGTTTTTATTTCCAGGTGTTCCACCTTTGGCATCCGCACTTGCCTTCCAGTTTGTAATGCCCCCGCATGGATTTTTTGAGTCAATCATTTCCAGCGCCCACCCACCGTCTTTTTTTAGTTCATTTTGATACCAGGTATCATTATAGTTTATCGCATGTATAAAACTATTGTCCGGCGATTTTAAGTAGATAACATCATTGCTGTTATCCAAAGAAGGAAAGCTGGTTACAGATGTAACCGGACCAAATGCGCGCATGGCCGACGCGGCGCTGACCGCGCATACAACTACGAAACTGTCGGATTTTAGAATATAGGCTTGCATCGGACCACTTTCGCCACCGGCATCGCCAATTTTCCAGTTGCGAAGATTAATATCGAATCCTGATATATTTCTTAGTTCAATCCATTCATTATTGGGCAATCCAACCTGTGGCATTGGATCAGCCATTATTTCATCAATAACAACATCGTACTGCGCAGCGGTAAAATAACTAAAAGACGTGGTGGTAGTGCCCTGCACGTTTCCAGCAAGATCTCTTACACCATTTACAGTTAGTTGGAGTGCTATCCTGTTCGGAAAATTCGAAGCAAACGTAAGATGAATGAGTGCAGAGTTAGTCGCATCACGAACAGCGGTTACGGGGAATCCTGTGCCATTATTAACGTAATAATTCGCTGACGCCTGGCTACTGGTTACCTCTACAGGTTCATTAAACAGAATGTCAAGACGGGATGATGAGGTTGCTGTAGCAACTGTTATCACCGGGGGAGCTATGTCAGGGATATAATCGTCGATTGTAAAGTCGTCGAAGAAATGCTGCTGAAAAAAACCGGAAGTGCTTTGCTTAACCAAGACTCCAAAAAAACTGCTGGTCAAAGATGTTGCGTCTGTGACAGTTCCTTCAGTAAATAACCCGGTTCCATTTAGGTCTCGCGACAAAGTCCACTGATTGGATGCATCCCTGATGACTTTTATCTTTAAACCACTGTTGCTCGTATTTAAGATACCATTTGTTCCATCTATGATTTTGGTTGCTAAGCCCGTTAGATCCTTGCGGAATAATGATACTTCATCATCAGTCCCTCCAATTCGTACAAAATAACCTGAAGTAGAAGTCATAATTAAATCACTTGCGGATGCGGTTAAAAAGACATCGATGTAATTTGTGCCCGAGGGGTTAAAAGAAATGTTGCAGGAAAATCCCCATTGGGTTGTCGTTGCTTTGCTACTTGCTGTACTCAGGTAGAACATGGCATTAGAAACAAAGTTGTTACTCTGAAGCTGGTTCCCAGAATTAACGACGAAACCGGTGGTGCTGCCAAGCCATGTAGGGCTGTTTAAAAAATCACCATCAGAAAAATTTTCGGAAAGCTGGGCCTTAGAAATGAGGAAGCAACTCAGGCCTACGAAACAAAAAATCAATTTTTTTATCATAATCAGGTTGTTATTTTAAAAATAGATTATTCTTGAAGCCCTTTGCCCGGGATTTTACCAGTATTTAATGAGGATATAATCCGTTCGTGTTTCAAAATCTTTTGGGAAATAGGCTAATTGTAATTAATTTCGACACTTATATGACAACGATTAAGCATACAATTAAGATAAAACAACCCTCTTTCAGCCGGTAGGATTATTATATTGTAGTTTACATATTTTGATAGCCTTCCGCGAAAACGGAAGGCTTATTTTTTACCATTAAAACAATAAAAATGAAAAT
>JANXYS010000409.1 GCA_025355935.1 Chitinophagales bacterium
CATTTGGATAAGCAGTTTGCAGCTGCTCCATGCTTTCTTCTGCAGCTCCTGTAAGTTCCCGTACAGACCGGCCCCAACTATTTTTTATAGAAGGGTGAAGACCTAACAGGCTTTCTGCGGCCCAGATATTCCCCATCACCACGGTACATTTCCTTACTAGATCCGGCATAATGCTGCAGGGCTGTTCGCCAGACTGCCAGAGCTTTTCGCGGTAGTTTAAATCTACAGATATGGTCATGTTTTTTTTAACCGCCGCATCTACAGCCTCATGGCATATGGCAACAATGTTTTTATTTAGTGCAGGACTAATCGCGCTGAAGTGAAACCAGGAAGCATCTTCAAAAACTTCATCCCAGTTAATCATGCCGGGCACCAGGGAAGAAAATGACGAGTGATCACGGTCGTATATTACCCCGGTATGTTTTATATCCGCTCCCGCGGGCAGATAATAAATACCCACACGGGCGCCAGACATGTCGATAGCTGTTTCTATTTGACGATCATGTATTTCCTGTATGATTTCGGTGGTCAAAAAATTATCCGGAAGTGCCGAGCAATATTTTACGGCAATGCCCCATCGGGCTAACGCAGAAGCAACATTTAATTCTGCGCCTCCTAAAAAGACGGGTGTCGTTTCCGAACGAATCCATTGCTGGTTTAACCCGGGGGAGAGCCTTAACAACATTTCACCGAAACACACAACTTTGTTCATATCAAAAATTAAAATACTCTTTTGCATTGTTATAGCAAATCTGCCTGATGATGCTGCCGACCCATTCCTCATCATTTGGTAAGAATCCCTTCTCCATTTCGGTTCCAAATAGGTTGCATAAAACCCTGCGAAAATATTCATGCCGTGAATAGGAAAGGAAACTCCTGCTGTCCGTCGTCATGCCGACGAAGGTACTTACAATACCCATATTTGACAGGGCATTTAATTGCTTTTCCATTCCGTCTTTCTGGTCAAGAAACCACCAGCCTGAACCGTATTGTATTTTACCTCTTGTAACGCCGTCATTGAAGTTACCGCACATAGTCGCAAACAATTCGTTATCCGCAGGATTGCTGTTGTAAATAATTGTCTTTGCGAGCTGATGATCTTTTTCAAGAAAGTTTAAAAAAAAGGCCAGTTGAGCCGCTTGCGGAAGGTCTCCAATAGAATCGACCCCTGCATCAGCACCAAGCAAATTAGTAAGCCGGCTATTATTATTTCGCAAGGGGCCAAGGTGAAATTGCTGCACCCATCCTTTGCTGTTATAAGCTTTGCACAGGAAGAGTAGGATGACGCCCGCAAAGCTTCCAGGTGGTGAAAATTCCGGAGCCTCACTGTTCTGCAAAAATTTTGCAAACTCGAGCTCGAGCGTGGAGGACTCTGCAGCCACAGGGGGCATTTGCGCTAGGCCATGATCCGATGTCCGGCAACCATGGTCGTGAAAATAATTGATACGTTGCAGGAGCGCCTCCTGAAGCGTTCCGATAGAGTTTATCGCAATACCGCTGGCGGTTTGCAATTGTTGAATATATGATATAAAGGCAGCGCGATCGCCGATGTTAAATATTTTATCCGGCCTGAATGTCGGTAATACTTTTATCTCAAAACCTCCAGCTAACAGTTGCCGGTGGTATTCGAGGTCATCGCATGGATCGTCCGTTGTTCCCAGCATTTCTACGTTAAAATGTTTCAGCAAACCTTGCACTGAAAAAGAGTCTTCCTGCAAGAGCTCTTTACATCGATCATAAATTAAAGGTGCGGAACCTTCGTTAAGGTAGTCATCAATGCCGAAAGGATTTTTTAGTTCCATTTGCGTCCAATGGAAAAGGGGATTGCGTAGCGTTGCTGGCACGCAGGAGGCCCACGCGAAAAATTTATCCTTATCCGATGCGTCGCCGGTTATCAGTTTTTCATTAACCCCAAGCGCACGCATGGCACGCCATTTATAATGATCACCCCGCAGCCAGATGTCCGTAAGATTACCGAATTTTTTATTATTGGCTATATCCGCGGCTGGCAAGTGGTTGTGGTAATCAATGATGGGTAAATGCGCAGCATAATTAAAATACAGATTTTTTGCAGTCTTTGTTTCAAGCAAGAATTCCTCTGTTACCAGTGGCCGTGATTTACCAGCTTTAGGGGTCATAGGAAAGACAGATTTACTCATCCTGTTTTACATTAATTTTTTTCCATTAAACTTCTCAAGATACCGAGTTCAACACCTCTAATCTCTGCCAGGCCCCGTAATCGCCCAATGGGAGAATAGCCTGGGTTTGTTTTCTTTTTCAGATCGTCCAGCATCTGGTGACCATGGTCAGGGCGTACGGGGATGGAGCATTTTCTTTCCTGCATCGCTTTAACCAATTCTTTTATCACCGCATACATATCAACATCCCCTTCGAGGTGATTGTCTTCGTAAAAATCGCCCCATTCATTCCTCCGGGTGCTTCTCAGGTGAATGAAATGAATTCTATCGCTGAAAGCTCGAACCATCGCTGGCAGATCGTTATTCGCAAGCACACCCAGTGATCCGGTACAGAAACAAATTCCATTGCACATGGAAGGTACGGCATCCACCAGCGCCTGCATATCCGATGCATTGCTTATTACCCTCGGCAAACCGAGTACCGGGAATGGCGGATCATCGGGATGAATGCTCATGACAACCCCAAAAGATTCGGCCGTTGGCAGCACCTGCGCCAGGAAATAAATAAGATGGGCTTGTAATCTTTTTTTGTCTACTTTTTTATAAGCATCAAGAGCAGCCTGGAATTGCTCAAGCGTAAAACTTTCTTCACTTCCCGGCAAACCCGCAATAATATTACGCTGTAACAAGCTCTTCTCCTCAGTACTCATGACGGCAAACCTGCTGCTGGCGCGTGAAACCGTCTCCGCATCATAATCAAATTCAGCATTTTTTCGTTTCAAAATAAAAATATCAAAGGCTGCAAAGGCTGCCATTTCAAAGCGCAGCGCCCTTGACCCATCAGCTACTTCATAACTTAGGTCGGTTCTGGTCCAGTCAAGTACAGGCATAAAATTGTACGTGACATTCTTTATATCACAAACAGCGAGATTTTTAATAGTTTCTTTATAATTGCCGATATAAATTTCAAAGTTGTGCGCCTGGGTCTTGATAGACTCGTGGACGGGAACACTTTCTACTACGCTCCAGCTCAGGCCGGCTTCTTCGATGATCTCCTTCCGTTTAACAATATCGGCCAGCGGCCAGGGTTCACCGTTAGCTATATAATGTAATGCCGAAACAACCCCGGTGCAGCCCGCCTGTTTAATATCGGCCAGCGATACAGGATCCCCAGGCCCGAACCATCGCATCGTTTGTTCCATTCTGTATGTCGTGTTCCCATAAGAGGGATAAAAATTCTGCTGCATGCTCAATGTTTAAACGCCACTATCAACAGTAAAACCACCATCCACCCCTATGTCCATACCGGTAACGAATTTCGACGCATCACTTAACAACCAGATCAATGCACCCGTCAATTCATCAGGATGGCCGAAGCGCTTAAATGGAGTATGACTAATAATGCTGTTTCCCCTGTCAGTAAGGCTTCCGTCAGGGTTAGTCAACAAGCTACGATTTTGATCGGTCAGGAAGAACCCGGGCATGATAGAATTCATGCGGATGGCGTCGCCATATCGGTTTGCCATTTCCACGGCAAACCATTTAGTATAACAGTCCACGGCTGCTTTACCCATGCTGTAGCCCAACACTCGCGTCAACGCCCTTTTGGAGCTAACTGAAGATATATTGACAATGCTGCCGTTACCTGACTTTGCAAGTTCCGGCCCAAAAACCTGGACGGGAATGATTGTCCCCCAAAGATTGAGGGTCATGGCCTTCTTCATGCCCTCGATGTCAAGGTCAAAAATATCAGCGGTTGGAAATACGATGCCTTCGGGTACGTTTCCGCCTGCAGCATTCACCAATCCATCAATGCGGCCAAAATTTGCAAGAATTTTTTGCCGGGCCGCAATTAATTGGTGCTGTTCAAGTACATCGGCACAGATACTAATGGCCCTGCCACCACCAGCGATCAGTTCTGTCGCTTTTTGCATTCCCTTTGTTTCATTTCTCCCGATGATGGCCACAGATGCACCCTGCGCTACAATCGCCTGTACAAAGGCACTACCCAGCACGCCCGTACCACCTGTAACAATAATGACTTTATCCTTTAATGAAAACATGTCCTGCTTCGTTTCACTCATGATGTTGATTTCTTAATTTATTTTACTGCCAATTATAGCCTGCATTTTGCACTTCGGGTACAGATACGCGGCCTGCAACTTAGATCTTAGCTTTCGGCATTTTAGGCACCATGATACTGAACAGCGTCCATGCAATAATGTAGGCCAGGGCGCAAATGATAAACATGATGTAATATCCAGTTTCGATCTTTCCAAGGTTCTTATAATGATCCAGCAATATACCCGCTGTTTTTGCGATAATGATGCCGCCGACCGCGCCCATCATCCCACCAATTCCGACAACGGATGCTACCGCCCTTTTCGGGAACATGTCGGAAACCGTGGTGTACACATTACAGGACCATGCCTGGTGAGCGGAGGCCGTGAGGCCAATGATCAAAACTGCATACCAGTAGTTAAAACTTCCTAACCATTGGGCAGCCAGCATCGGGAGAGCGCACAAAGCAAAGATGAGTAGTGAGGTTCTGCGAGCTTTATAAACAGCCCAACC
>JANXYS010000373.1 GCA_025355935.1 Chitinophagales bacterium
CAGTGGACACCGGCTACCAGTAATAGTAGGTATGGACAATCGAAGTATCTAGGGGAAATGGAAATATGGCGGGCAGTGGCTGAAGGTCTGGAGGCGGTAATTGTGAATCCTGTTATTATCCTTGGTGCCGAGAGCTGCAACTGAACTCACGTGAAGAATTTTACGCACACTCGCTGCCACTGCCACATTCACTAAGTTTGCCGTACCCTCCACATTAATTTTAAATAATTTCTCATCGTCGCGCGGATCGAAAGACACCAGCGCCGCACAGTGGTACACTTTATCAATACCGTCCATTGCTTTTTCTAAAAAAGGAATATCAAGGATGCTACCTTGTATATGCTGTAGTAACGGGTGTTGAATTAAAATCGGCCGTTTATGATACAAGGCGATTACTTTTTCGCCTCTGTCAAGCAATTGAATAATTAGTTCCGAACCAAGTAAACCTGAACCTCCGGTAATTAAGATCATGAGCGCTAATTGAGAGTATTTATGGCCGCAGGGCGTAGGCTATCGACCAGTGGAGATATTGGTATAATCGTAAAAGCCTTTTCCAGTTTTCTTTCCGAGTTCCTTATTTAAAATTTTTTTTCTCTGTAAATCTGAGGGCTGAAATCTTGCGGCGTGGTTAAAAGCATTATAAATAGACTCAGAAACCAAATAATTGATATCCAGACCTATTAGATCCATTAATTTGAAGGGACCTAATTTAAACCCCATTGATTCCATTGCCTGATCTATCGATTCAATATCGGAAATGTTATTTTCAACAAGGTTCATAGCTTCGAGATAGTAATGACGTGCGACCCTATTTACTATAAAACCCGGTGAATCACTGCAGCGCACTGGAAGTTTTTTTAAATCTGAACAAATAGCAAACAACAACTCGATTGTTTTCTCATCAGTCTGTTCGCCCTTTACCACCTCAACTAATTTCATGATATGTGCAGGATTAAAAAAATGCATACCTGCAACCCGTGCGGGGTTCGGGATATTTTGTTGTAGCAATGTAATAGAGAAAGACGATGTGTTACTGGCAAATATGGTATCGCTTTTATTAATCGATGAAATTGTTTGAAAGAATTTAATCTTTACATCCAATTCCTCTACTATTGCCTCTATCACGAGGTCAGTTACACAATCAGCAGCAAGAAAGGTAAAAGTGATATTCGTAAGAACCTGCTGTTTCTGAGGTCCAGTGAGTTTCCGCTTTGCAATGAGGAAATCCAGATTTGCGTCAATTTCTTTTTTAGCAGAAATTAGCATGTTCGGATTAAGATCAAATAGTATCACTTTAAAGTTACTCAGTGCAGCGGACATAGCTATTCCGCTACCCATTGTTCCTGCTCCGGCAACACAGATTGATTGTATCATCCTGCAAAAATAAAAAACTGTCGCAGGAAAATGATAATTACTTGAAGTCGACGACGATCAGTAAACCATTCTACTGCGACAGCTCCGTTTTAAAACTCCTATGGTTTATTAGCCTCTGTTTTAGCGTCGGATTTCATTTTATCATTAGCCGTAACTGCAAATTCAACACGACGGTTAAGAGCCCTGTTTTCTGCAGAAAGATTATCGACTTTGGGTTGAGATTCACCATAAAACTTTATTGTAAGACGCGATGCTGCTATCCCCTGCCCTCTTAAATAATCACCTACCGCGTTTGCTCTTTTTTCAGATAAGGTCATATTGTAAGTATCTTTACCTACATCATCTGTATGTCCTTCTACAAGAATGTTTGTCTCTGGATACTGGTTAAATATTTTAACTAATTTGTCAAGTGCCAGTTTAGAATTTGATGTGATATCAAATTTATTAGTTGCAAAATAAACACCTGCCTTGCTGCCGTCAGGATTATTCTCATCGAATGTTACATTGATTCCCTCGCCAACACGTTCAACTTTAGCACCTGGAATTTCTGTTTTGATCTGTTCAGCCTGTTTATCCATTTTATTGCCAATGATACCGCCGGCGACACCCCCAATTGCGGCCCCGAGAATTGCCCCCAGTGCTGTATTTTTACCTTTACCAATATTATTTCCCAGGATCCCACCGATTACTGCTCCCCCGGTAGCACCCACTGCAACACCTCTATCCTGGTTACTTGATTTTTTTATGGTTTCACAACTGCACAGCAACATCATAACTGACGCGACTGTTAAGGCAACATTTCTAAATAGATCTTTCATAATGTTTTTTGAATTGGTAAATAAATTGATATTAATTTCTAACAAAATTGTAAATAAAAGAGGCTGGCTTACCTTCGAAATTAATGTCGCTCCTCAATTGCATTTTCTTTTCATCCAAGCTTACAATGGTAAATCTGAAACCGCCACCGGCATCAATCTCTTTCAATTTTTTATCAAGACGTTTAAATTGTAAAAGTTTGGGCTGACCTGTAGCTTCAAAGATGCTCCAACGAAAATCTCTTCTGATAGCGACACACTCGCCTGAATTCTGAGCGATAGAATAGATTCCTAGGCTGTTCTTACCATTGAAACTCCAACTGCTTCCAACAAAACAATTGAAATCCTCTTCGTTAAAAACCTGAGCTTTAATTTTTCCCGTAATGCCTTCAGTAACTATCGTCTGAAGTTGCCAGTTTCCATCGATAGTTCTACGTTGCACTCTAGCTTCTTTTGAAGTTGAGCACGCAGAAAAAAGGAAGAGTGTAAAAAAGCTAGTAAGTAGTAAATTTGTTATTCTCATCATTAAAGGTTTGTAGTTTCAGCAATAATTTTCAATTTTGATGCCAGATTAAAGGCGCATTACCAAAATTCCTTTTCCTTGTAATAGGTACCATTGTAAACTGGCTAAAGCGCAGACTTAAATTGGGCTAAAAACCGAACATCGTTCTCGCTAAAAAGCCTCAGGTCTTTAATCTGGTAGTTAAGCATCGTGATGCGCTCTATACCCATACCAAATGCGAATCCAGTATATTTATCTGAATCAATACCGCAATTCTCCAATACTTTTGGATGCACCATACCGCAGCCTAATATTTCTACCCAGCCGGTTTTCTTGCAGACACTGCAACCGGTACCACCACAGATTAAACAGCTGATGTCCATTTCAGCGCTTGGCTCGGTAAACGGGAAATAAGATGGCCGGAACCTAACTTTGATATCTTCGCCAAACATTTCCTGTACAAAAAAGTAGAGTGTTTGTTTTAAGTCAGCAAAAGAAACCTGTTCAGCAATATATAAACCTTCAACCTGATTAAAAAAGCAATGGGCCCTGGCGCTAATTGTTTCGTTCCTATAAACTCTCCCGGGGCATATGATCCTTAAGGGAAATTTGCCTTTTTGCATTTCACGTATTTGTACACTGCTTGTATGAGTTCTCAAAAGCCATGCGGGAGATTCATTTAAATAAAAGGTATCCTGCATATCGCGGGCAGGATGATTTTCGGGAAGATTTAATGCGGAAAAATTATGCCAATCATCCTCAACCTCCGGACCTTCTGCTACAGAGAATCCAAGGCTTCGAAAAATATTAATGATTTTATTCTGCACTATACTTATTGGGTGCCGTGTTCCGATTGGAAGAACCGCGCCAGGCAGTGAAAGATCAAGTTCACTCCCCTGATTTAAAGGTTTACCGATGGCAGCACTCACCAACTCTTCGTATTTTGCTTCAGTAAAAAGTTTGAACTCATTGAGCAGTTGTCCGGCAGCCTTTTTGTTTTCGACAGCAACACTTTTCATTTCACCCATAATTGATTTTACCAAACCTTTAGTTCCAAGATATTTAATCCTGAAATTTTCTAGTTCATCCTTATTAGCCACAATAGTACCTGCTATTTCTCTCTTGTAATGCTCAACCTGGGCGCTCAATTGTTCCATTCATCAAAGGTAGTGAGGAATCGCCTGAATACAAATGACAATACTATGAAGTTGATTGTGATGGTGTAGCAAGGCTTATAAAGATCGCAAGCCCCAACCTTAGTAAGTTGTACTTCGAATTAACGTCCTATTATTTTAAAACTATCAAGGAGCCTGTCTTGTCCACAAATTAAAGTGGTCAATACTTAACATTTGATTATTTTTAGTATATAAATATTAGTTATGGCTATTTTTAAATCAGGTAACCCGACTCTTTCAGAAAAGAAATTTACGGATAATATTTTGGACAATATTGCAGGTTATGAAAACGGAATGACTCTCAAAGGGACATTAAATAAATTCGGATTTCTTTTCCTGATGCTTTTGGGAACGGCTTTTTATTCCTGGAGAGAATTTGCAAGAGGTAGCGATATGATGCCGCTGATATTAACCGGTGCGATTGGTGGGTTAATAATCGCGATAGTTATAATGTTTAAAAAAGAATGGTCTCCGTACCTCGCTCCGGCATATGCTTTAATGGAAGGGTTATTTGTAGGTGGAATTTCAGCCATGTATAATGACGCTTTTGCAGCTAAAGCTCCAAACATTATTATTAATGCTGTGGGCCTCACATTTGGTGTCGCCATTGCAATGTACCTGCTTTACAGCTTTAAAATC
>JANXYS010000386.1 GCA_025355935.1 Chitinophagales bacterium
TATTTTAAAACCAAAATCCGAAATGCTGCGGTTATTCCGTCAATACCCTGAGGCGCTGGAAAATACTCACCGGATAAAAGAAGCCTGCCGGTTTTCACTCGATGAGTTAAAATATGAGTACCCGGAAGAAATTACAACTGATGGCCGGACCCCACAGGAAGAACTTACGTTCCTCGCATTCGAAGGTGCCAGGGAACGCTATGGGTCGAATCTTTCAGAAAAAACAATCGCGGCTATTAACTACGAATTAAAGTTTATACAGGAGATGAATTATGCGGCATATTTCCTAACTGTGTATGATATCGTTCGGTTTGCCAGGGAGCAAAAAATACTTTGCCAGGGGCGCGGGTCTGCTGCCAATTCAACTGTTTGCTATTGCCTTGGAATCACTTCGGTGGATCCTTCCAAGTTTGATTTGTTGTTCGAACGGTTTATTTCTTCCGCCCGAAATGAGCCTCCTGATATTGATGTGGATTTTGAACATGAGCGCAGGGAAGAAGTAATGCAATACATTTTCAATAAATATGGCCGCGACCGCGCCGCTATTATTGCAACTGTTACACAACAGCATCAAAAAGGTGCTATTCGTGATGTGGGAAAAGCGATGGGGTTATCAGTTGATACCTTAAAGGCTTTGTCAGGATCAATCTGGGAATTTACCGATGAATGGTTTAAAGGTAAACGCATTAAAGAACAAGGTCTGAACCCCGGCGATCTTCACTTGCAAAAAGTACTTCAACTTACCAAAGAATATATAGGATTTCCACGTCAGTTGGGACAGCATACGGGAGGCTTTGTAATAACGCGGGGGAAGCTTTCTGATCTTTGCCCGATCATGAATGCACGGATGATTGACAGAACCTGCATTGAATGGAATAAAGATGATATTGATGCCCTCGGATTTATGAAGATTGATGTATTAGCTCTTGGAATGCTCACCTGTATTCGTAAGAGTTTTGATATCGCAAAAGAGAATTACAACCTCGATCTCACTTTAGCCAATATCCCTCAGGATGTTGAAGAAGTTTATGACATGATTTGTCATGCAGATACTATTGGAGTTTTTCAAATAGAAAGTCGTGCACAGCAATCGATGTTACCGAGATTAAGACCGCGATGTTTTTACGACCTGGTAATTGAAGTTGCCATTGTTCGTCCGGGGCCAATCCAGGGTGATATGGTACATCCTTATTTGCGCAGGCGGAATGGAGAAGAGCCCGTTGAATACCCCTCTAAAGAATTGGAAGAAATATTGGGTAGAACGCTGGGGGTTCCGCTTTTCCAGGAACAGGCAATGAAAATTGCAATTGTAGCTGCAAACTTTACTGCCGCGGAGGCAGATGGTTTACGCAGGAGTATGGCTACATTTAAAGCAAAAGGTCTTGTAACTCAATACGAAGAAAAATTAATTAGCGGAATGATTAAAAACGGGTACAAACTTGAATATGCCCAAAGAGTTTTTAAGCAATTGGAAGGGTTTGGTAGCTATGGATTTCCTGAAAGCCACGCTGCCAGTTTTGCGCTACTGGTGTATGTATCCTCATGGATGAAATGTTTTTACCCGGATGTATTTTGTTGCGCCATCCTTAATAGTATGCCGATGGGATTTTACCAGCCCGCACAATTGATTACCGATGCAAAAAAACATGGGGTTGAAGTGCGGGAGATCGATGTTAACTTTTCGCATTGGGATAATAAGCTGGAAGAAAGATCCGGAAAATATTGTTCTCTTCGCCTTGGTTTCCGCCAGGTTAAAAGTTTAAGGCTGGAAGATATAGAAACTTTGCTTTCAATGAGAAAGAAAGAGTACCGCAACATGAATGATTTGCGTATTGCATTAGTGCCAGAAAACGCATTGGAATTATTGGCTGATGCGGATGCCTTCAGATCTGTTGGACTCGACAGGAGGCAAGCGTTATGGGAAGTATCAACTAAAGACCGCCCGGTTGAAATGTTTTCAGGTCAACAACCTGCTGATGCAATTGATGAAAAAATTACTTTACCCCTGATGGCTGAATCTGAACATGTAGTTCATGATTATGCGTCAACGTCTTTTTCTTTAAAAGCACACCCGGTCAAATTTATACGGGAGAAATTGCAACAACTTCATATTGTCTCTACCAATCAATTATCAGGTTTAAAAGATGGGTCCCTGGTAAAAGTTGCCGGCTTGGTTCTGGTACGACAGCGACCCGGTACTGCAGGCGGAATCTGCTTCATGACAATCGAAGATGAAACGGGGTTTGCTAACTTAGTGATTTTTGAAAAGTTATTTGATGAGTTTCGAAAAGAAATTCTACAAGCCAGGCTAATAATGGTTGAAGGAAAGGTGCAGATAGAAGGGGAAGTAATACACGTAATAGTAAAGCGTTGCCATGATTTTTCCAAACTTCTTCGGCATCTTACCCTTTCAGAGAAAGCGGATCCCAATGTTTTAACGCTCGCGCGACCGGATGAAAAATCAATTCCCGTACATGCACAAAAGGATACTTTTAAAAAGAAAGAAGCAATTCAAGAAAGTATTTTTCCAGTAGCGAGGAATTTTAAATGACGAGTTTCGCGAATTCGTATAAACGGGTATAAAAAAAAGCCAACGATCTTTCGAACGTTGACCTCCCTTTTAACCTTCAATTACTATCAACAGAGTTTTATATTTATTTTAAATTTGAATAAACATTTTTTGTATAGAAAATGTTTTACCCTCCGTCCATTTTTACACATGCTCTCACATAAGACAACAAAATGACAGCAATTTTACGGCCTGACGCAGGATTTCACATTTTTATAACAGATATGAAATATTTTTATCTATGCCACTCCCTTTTCCTCGAGTTCCATCATCCGCTCAAAGGCTTCTTCGTATTCAACATTAAGAGTTTCCAATTCCAAAACTGATTTTTTATATTTATTTTCTGCCTGCATAAACTTAACCTTATCGCCATAAATCTCAGGATCCCCTAGAGCATTTTCCAGTGTCATTTTATTTTTGACCAAGGCAGCTAGCTTGTCTTCGAGTTGTTTACAATGTTTCTTAACCTGATCTAGTTGCTTTTTGGCCTCGTTGCTAATAGGTTTCTCTATTGGCTTCACAGCAACTTTTACTTCTGCTTCGGGCTTTGCGTTCTTTTTATTTTCAGCTTCCGCTTTCACCCGCCGTTCCTTCCAGTCTTCCCACTCTGCATACGTACCTTTAAATTCGAGTATTTTATGATCTTCTATTTCCCAGATCTTATTGGCAAGCCTGCTGATAAAATACCTGTCGTGGCTAACGAGCACTATACTTCCTTCGTATTTAACCAGCGACTGTACCAACAGGTCAACCGAATGTATGTCCAGGTGATTCGTAGGCTCATCGAGCATGAGAAAATTAGCGCGGCTGGCAATGGTTTTCGCCAGGGCAACTCTTGCCTTTTCTCCGCCGCTTAGCACTTTAATTTTTTTATCAACTGAATCGCCACTAAAAAGAAAGGCACCTAGCAAGCTACGCAACTCAAGGTCATTTTTACCGCTGCGGGCATCTTTTAGCTCTTCCAGTACATCGTTATTTTGATTAAGCGCTTCCAGCTGGTGCTGGGCATAAAAACTCTCCTGAACGTTATGTCCCCAGATACGTTCGCCGTCAAAAGTTTCTGCATCTGCAATAATTCGCAGAAGGGTCGACTTACCTTTACCGTTAGCGCCAATGAGCGCAATTTTGTCGCCCCGTTCAATTTCAGCACTGGTGTTTTCAACAATCTCAATGTCCTTAAAGCGTTTGCTTATATTTTTCAGGGTTACAATGGTTCGCCCAGGTTGGCGTTCAACCGAAAAATTTATCTTCATGTTGGGCCGTTCTATTTCTACATCCTCGATCCGGTCTAACTTTTCCAATCTTTTTACAATACTCTGTGCGGCTGCGGCCTTACTGGCCTTCGCTTTGAACCTTTCTACGAACCGCTCGTTCTGCCTGATATAATCCTGCTGGTTTTCAAAGGCTTTCTTCTGCATATCTACCCGGATCTCCTTCTCCTGCTCGTAATAGGAATAGTTGCCAGTATAAAAATGGAGTTCGCGCTGGTATAATTCCACCACTTTATTTACCATCCTGTCCAGGAAAAAACGATCATGGCTTACGATAACTACGGCGCCCGGGTAATGAGACAGGTACTTTTCCAACCACTCGATGCTTGGCAGATCCAGGTGATTCGTAGGTTCATCTAGTAACAAAACATCCGGGTTCATCAATATCATTTTCGCCAGCAACACCCTCATCCTCCAACCTCCGCTAAACAATTTATAGGGCTTATGTAAGTCAGCATTAGGAAAACCCAAACCTTGTAAAATTTCTTCCGTGCGGTGATGAATGCTATAACCGTCCAACACTTCCATCTCATGTAAAAGATCACTGTATTTTTCTACAAGTTTTTCATCCCCGGTTTTTTCCAGTTCAGCGCCTACTATTTCCAGTTCTTTTTCTACTTCTTTCACCCGCTCAAAGGCTCCCATCGCCACCTCCACAATTGATTCGTTGGTTTCAAACCCAAGAAGATCCTGGTTTAGAAAACCGATAGTTGTTTCCCTGCCTTTCTCAACAGTTCCGGCAGCGGGGCTATACTGGCCGGTAAGTACTTTTAATAAAGTCGATTTGCCTGTTCCGTTGTAACCTATCAATCCTATTCTTTCTCCTGGTTGAATATGCCAGGTCGCATCTTCCACGATAGTGCGGGCACCAAATTCAAAAGTCACGTTTTGTAAGCCTAAAAGCATTGTATTCCTATTTTTTTGCAAAAGTAACTTTTTAAAGGCCACTAACGGCTAAAAGAAGGCTAAAATCTATGATTGTGACCAACTGGTTACACGAAGTTTTGGCTATGTTCCTGCTAGTCTTTAAGCAGCACTAATGAAAATACAGTCATCATTCCGTCCATCAAATTATTGCCGGGGCTTGGTTATAAGTTCTAACTTTGTAAAAAAACGAGATGAGAAAACTTCTTTTTGTACTGGCGGCAGTGTTGGTGGCCATTAGTGTGTATTGGTTTATGCTGCGTAAAAAGGAGTCTGGCCCAAAAGCTCCGAAACAGTCGGCCCTTGCCTTGAAAAAACATTCAGTCTCTTTTAATAAAAGCATCGATACGTTAATGTCATCATATCTTGCTGTAAAAAACGCTTTTGTTGAATCAGATACTAGTGCCGCTAAGCAGTCTACGCTTGCATTCATTACCGAGCTTGACCGGATACCAATTGAAGAATTAAGGAAGGATACAGCAAGTATTTTTGAAACAGTACAATCGAGTATCTCGGATGTACGGGCAAATGCCGCTTCACTTGTTCAGCAGAATTCGATAGAAGAAATGCGGAAAGATTTTAGCATGGTAACCGAAATGTTATATCCCACTTTCTTTACAGCTATAAATTACGAAGGCCCTAAATTATTTCTTGAGAACTGCCCAATGGCTTTCGGTGATGATGCACCTGCAAACTGGTTAAGCAACAGTCCTGAAATCGTGAACCCATATTTAGGAAAAAATCATCCAAAATATAAAGCTACCATGCTGCATTGCGGCGAAGTGAAAGATTCTCTTGTAGCTAGATAAACGGCCCCCGTCTCCATGAAACGAACTTCTTTTAACTTATTGCTCTTATTGCTGTTTGTTGTTAACGTTCCTCTAAAAGCGCAACTAAAGAGTACAATTAGCGGATATGTTAAGGATGCGGAAAGCGGCGAAACTATTATCGGCGCTTCAGTTTCCCTAAACCGTACCGGGATAAACAGTAACCAATATGGCTTTTATTCCATTACAATACTGGATGGCCGATACAACATAGTTTGTAGCCACATCGGGTACAGGACTGAAATAATTCCTTTAAACTTATATCATGACACTGTTTTAAACATTTCTCTTCATTCGGGCGTAGCCCTTTCCGAAGCGGTAATAGTTACTTCCCGCAAACGGGATAACAATGTGAAGAATGCTCAGATGGGGAGAATTACATTACCAATCGAACAGATAAAGTCAGTGCCTGCCTTCCTTGGCGAAGTTGACTTGCTGAAGGTAGTGCAACTGCTGCCCGGGGTACGCAATGCGGGAGAGGGCAGTGCCGGAATTTACGTACGTGGTGGAGGCCCTGATCAGAATTTAATTTTACTGGATGATGCTGTAGTTTACAATACAGGCCATCTCTTTGGATTTTTTTCCATCTTTAATGCTGACGCAATTAAAAATGTGTCGTTGATAAAGGGTGGTATGCCGGCGCAGTATGGCGGCCGTCTATCCAGCGTGCTCGACATTTCGATGAAGGAAGGTAACAACCAGAACACCCAGGTAGAGGGTGGCATTGGCGTCATTGCTTCACGCTTTTCTCTTCAAGGCCCTATAAAAAAAGACAAATCTTCCTTTATTATTTCCGCACGTCGAACCTACGTGGATGCCATCACAAAACCTTTCGTTAGCAAAAACAGCCAGTTCTACGGGTCGGGCTATTATTTTTATGACCTGAATGCAAAATTAAATTATAAATTTTCTGAAAAAGACAGGATCTACCTTAGTGGCTATTTTGGGCGCGATGTGTTTGATTTTAAAAATGCGCGGCAAAGTCTGAGCGTAAATATTCCCTGGGGAAATTCAACAGGTACATTCCGGTGG
>JANXYS010000389.1 GCA_025355935.1 Chitinophagales bacterium
TTTCATCAACCTTTTTGCATGAAAGGGAGTAAGAATAATTCGGTTTTTCACCTTGCTTTTTGGGGTGCCCGGCATTACATTCACAAAGTCTACAACAAATTCGGCATGACTGTGAGTAATGATAGCAAGATTTATATATGTCCCTTCTGCTACTTCTTCTGAGATTTCAATATTTATTTGACTAGGTTGATCTGCGTTTGACATTATCATTTTTTAGCAAAGATAACAGCAAAGGGCTCCGAATTGGAACCCTTTGATAAAATACTGTAATTTGTTACTTACTACTGTTTAACAAAATTATTTACTACGGTACGAAGTCTACCCGCACTATTCATTATTTCGATATAAATGCGGAAGGTCGATCCTGCATATTTAGTGCTGGCGTCACCTACTATTTGAGAAGATACAAGTTTTAACACCACAAGCTTAAAGTTATTATCAGCAATGACTTTCTTCGTAGCATCATCCAAATAAACATTAAAATTACTAAACACTCCATTGTTGTTGTCAAAAGCCAAATTAACACCTACCCCCAAAAATGTTTCTAAATAATACTCCGGTAAAAGCAAAGTATTTCCATCTACGGGACCAATTATTATAGGCACATTTAGACCAGTTGTACCGGGAACTGAAGTGGTATCGTTGGTACCGTTATAACGATAATAACTATGCAGATAATTTCCTGACAAAGGATTACCGATGATATTAAAAAACAAGGTGTTTTGATTTGATGATAAAGCCTTGCCTGATGCATCAGTTATAGAAATAGGAATCAAATAACTAACCGCCGGATCGGTTGCAGCTTTATAGAAAGTGATTGTTGTAGTAGCATATTGCTGGCCTGCCGGAATGGTCAATGTAGTAGCTGCCAACTTATAACCTGATGCATCTAATGCCTGGTAATTTTTGCCATTCGCTGCATTGTAGGAAACTATTTGTTTAGGGTCATACCCGATAGTGACTTTTGTTGGGGTTGCCGGTAAATTTACAGATGCTAAATTCACTGTAATCGTAATAGTCGTTGTATCAGTCGGAAACGCAACATTGGAAGCGGAAACTCCTAACAGGCCACCATTGACTAATAAAACATGATCTTGAAGTTGAGAGAAATCTGTACCAAGTTCATTGCGATTTTTAACACATGAAGTAAGGCTCATAAGTACCAATGCAAACGCAGTTATCAAACCTGTCCACTTATTAATTTTTATTTTCATATTCACTTTTTTAAAGTTGATTTTATTCTTATAACTATCTGATCCAAAATATTTTCCCTGTCTGATGATCAATATTGCCTTCCGCACCCACATTATCAGGGTTTTTAGAATACTCACTGGTTGGATATTTATAACGCAAAGGAATTCTTGGTATATCTATAAAAGGCGAAACGCTTAATGGTGTATTTCCTAATGGACCTGGATAAGGAGCTGTACCAGTATGCAGGTAATCAAATCTCCTGTAATCGGCATATGCTTCAAAACTATTTATACTGTTTAAGGCTGCCCATTTCTGACGTAGGATTATTGTCTGCTTTGCTAAAATAGTTGTCGCTGTGGAAAAATCTACCTGCGCATTTCCAGATTGAGAATAATAAGCAGTTGCTGCTGCAGCAAAATTCGGAACTTTTAAATAACGGAATGATTCAGTAATTCCTTGCTGATAGAGCGTTTGCGCGTCCCCGGGAATGTATCCCAACACTGCTGCTTCAGCCTGTAAAAAATAACTTTCGGCAGCGAGCATCATTACTGCTGCTTCCCCTGGACCAACTAGAACCCCAGGCCCAAATAATGAATAATTACCATTGGTAGGATTACCATTAGTAGCACCCAATGTGTTACCTACAAATGTATTGGGAGTATTTTTCAGTGGCGAAAATTCTCTATTTAACCGGGGATCATTGTTGTTTTGATAAAAGCTAACGGCAAATTTACTGGGAGCCCAAAAATCTCCATAACTTGAAACTTGACCGCCACTTAAGTCATAAAATCTTTGCCAGAAAGGGTTTCCCTTTCCCGCCGAATTTGAATAACCTGGTTGAACTAAAGCATCTTGTGTTAAAAAGCCAGCGCCTTCATTTTTGGTAAGGTCTAAATTGGTTTGAAAGAAAGGCGGCTTAGCTGTTAATTCAGACATACGCAATAACATTCTTAACCGTACGGTATTGGCGAACTTCACCCATTTTGTCTTATCCCCTCCAAACATTACATCAGAATTTCCAGCGACTGTAGTACCAGCATTTTTTATAAGGGTAATACCTCTTTGAATTTCCTTAAATAAACTATCATATACTACCATGCCTTTAGTATAAGTAGGCCTTAGTGAAAGCGAGCCTTTTAAAGCATCTGTATATGGAACATCATTCCAAAGATCTACTAAGTGATGAAACTGATAAGCCTTCATGATCCTGGCTGTACCTTCCAAAAAAGGAAGATTAGTGCTTGCTGCTTTATCCTGAATATACTGGTAATCTTCCAAGTTGTCGTAAACAGCAGCCCACAGGCCATCACCAAAATCAGTAGTCATTTTATAAGTGCTAAAATCGGTAGAGCTGATAGCGTAACTTCCGCTGATAGCCCATGAAGCCAACCATCCACTATGTTCCGAACGGCCAGGATACCATTGTGCTACTGTAGCTACTAATGCAGATGGTAACACGGTGCCAGGATCCGCAGAAGTAGACTGGTTAGGATTGGTATTTACATCCAGATATCCCTTCTTACATCCTACCCCCGCTATTAATGAAATGGAGGTAAGTACTAAAAATATTTTTTTCATTTTATGATTTTTCAGTTAACTATTTATTTAGAATATGATATTAACATTGGCTCCAAAAGTTCTTGTAGGAGGGTTCTGATTAATATCAGTAGTACCAATAGCATTCCCAGTAGTATTACTAAATTCCGGATCAGTCCATACATTTTCCTTAGCAGTTTTGGTAAATATATTACGTCCCACCATTGCCACAGAAATTTGCTTGATAACCGATTTATCCCTGAACAGGCTTTTCGGAAAAGTATAAGAAAGTGATACTTCACGTATTTTCCAAAAATCTGCACTATTCAGATAAGTACTACCAACTCCGTTCCAGGTACTTGCCCAAAAATCGTTATTCCCATTTTTTACAACTATATCTGTATTTGGAACGTATTTGCCAGAACCATCCTTGTAAGATGAATTAGGTAGGACAAATTGCTGACGGCCGGACTGTGCTGAATACCATGAAACGCCTGTAAAATCCAACGCAGTTCCAATTGAATTATAGATAACCGCACCAAATCGTCCTTCAGCTAAAGCTGTTAGAGTAAAACCTTTGAAACTTACACTAGTTGTTAAACCAACTTTATAAGGGGGATTTGAGGTTCCATAAGTAGATAAAGAATCATTAGGGGTGGGAAAACCTGATTTACTATCCACTATGATTCTTCTCTGCGGGTCACGTTTCCAATCTGTTAATTTAATTTGTGGAAAAGCTTTACCCTTTATAACATATTGATCAGCTGCACCAGTTAACAAGAAATCATTGATGCCAGGATAAAGTGATAAAACTTTATTTTCATTGTATGAAAAGTTTCCACCTATATCCCACCTAACTCCGCCCATTCTTGAATTATCAACAGCGGTTAGATTAAGATCTACCTCAATACCTTTATTCTGCATTTCCCCACTGTTTAAAAGAGCAGAAGTGAAACCCGTAGCAGAACTCACCTGCACAGGAAGCGTTTGATTTGTAGTATTTTGCTGATAAGCAGTTGCTTTCAAACTTATCCTGTTTTTCAAAAACCCTAGTTCAACACCAACTTCTTTTTCGGTCGTAAATTCGGGCTTAAGTAAACGGTTGTTTAAAGCATTAGATACAGTAAAGCCTGCAGTGCTTCCATAAGGGAAATTTGCAGCAGCATTAAAAACATTATCTAAACTGTACGGATCTATACTTACATTACCTGTTTTACCATAAGCACCACGTAGTTTACCATAGCTTAAAATTCTATTACCTTTTAACCCTGGTATTGCATCTGTAAAAACAAATGCAATATCACCTGCAGGATAATGATAGCTTCTTTGAGACGCATCTAACCTTGAGTCCCAATCATTACGAATACTACCATGTAAAAAGAGGTATTCATGAAATCCAAGGGTAAGATCGGCAAATGCACCGGTTTTTCTTAACTGAGAAAAATTCTCATAAACACCTGCTTCACCGACTCTGTTTGAAATATTAAAGAAATTAGGAATTACTAAGTTAGCCGCAGACAAATTTATTTGACGTGCAGTTTCATCAAAGGTTGTTCCACCTAGTACTAATTTTGTAGAGATGCTGCCAAAATTTCTATTAAAGTTAGCAAACACGTTACCTGTTAAACGGTTATTGTATGAGAATCCATCAATAGCTGCAGCAGGAAAATCTGTTGTAGACCTACCGGAACCATACACATCAGCTTTTGCCCAATCTGCAAATTTGAATGCCTGAGCGGTGAATTTCTGAGTACGGTCAAACCTGGTAATCGCTGCAACCCCTGTTAAGCTAAACCAATCCGTAACTTTATAATTTAAGTTGATATTACCAATTATGGTATTTCTTTTCGTATCGTTTCTTGATTGATCAATTTGCCAGTATGGGTTACCATAATAGGCATTAAAATAACCATTGGGATTAGCAAAAGGATCCGTCTGCCAATTTCTATAATTCCTCAAATCAATACCCGGACCAGTATTAAGTACTGTCCAATACACTGCTCTGTTTTGATAATAAGATCCACCAAAAGTAGAAGTAGGATTACCGGGTACCGAAAATGAACCTGGCGTTGTATTAGAGTGTTGAAGGGTATAGTCTACGGCGAATCCTACATTTAATCTACCAAAATCCCTTGTGCCATTTACCCTAAAGGTATTTCTATGATTTTTATCTCCCGGAATTGTACCAGTAATAGCCACATCCTGCATACTAAGGAAAAATTTGCTTTTATCATCGCCACCAGAAATTGAGAAATCATTCTGTTGAGTAATCCCTTTGTTAAAAAATCCTAATTTGGCATTAGGTTTAGCAGAATATATACCGTGTTGTAAAGAATCAAAGAAAGTACCATCGGCATTAAAGAATCTTACAGGTGCACCTATTGTTATGGGAGCCCCATTAAATCGTGGACCGTAGTTTTGATTCTCATAAGGAACGTAGGGAACAGTAGGGTTCTCGGGAAAATAAACAATAC
>JANXYS010000397.1 GCA_025355935.1 Chitinophagales bacterium
ATCGATATTACCAAACACATGCTCAGCGAACCACGACGAGTGGGGAAAATAGAATTAACCCTGCATTTACCAGGCAAGGGACTGGAAGAACATACACGCAAGATTTTGCAAAAAATTGGCGATAATTGCCCGGTAATGAAAAGCCTTCATCCGGATGTGCAAGTGGTTGCTGAATACATATGGGAAGATTGATAATTGAGTCCTCGGTTATTCCGTGGCTATTTTGGTCGAAGGATGCAATAGGTTATTGCCAATCGCACACTGAAGGCACCGCCTTTCATTGCAGTAAGATGTTTTCAGCCGGAGCAACGCCTGGGAGTCGCCTGCATTGTCGCTGTGCAGTCCTAGTTTTTGAAAACCCAGACTGACCTTGTTTTTTTCCGAAGGCATTTCCTGCATCCACCTAATTGCCCTGGCTTTTTGGTTTGCATTCTGCGTGTAGCCGGCATGGGTAAATAACACCGGTATCACCGTGTTAATGATGATGTTGCTGATCATTTGTTCACCCATTACCTTCATTTTAAAGGCGGTCATCTCATCAAATTGGTAGTGGTAATGCCAGTAGTCGTTTGCTGTAGCCGATAAACTCTCAAAGATGTGTGTTACATTGTCGGTTTCCCTGATGAGGGAAAACAACTGGTGGCTTCCGGAGATAAGTGCCGCCAACTGGGCAAGGCGCACACAGGGAAAATTTGCCGGCCGCATTCGGAGGGAATGTACGGGAGTAAAAATTTGTTTAAGTGAATATTTTTTCTGCAGGAATGCGTATTCTTTTTTTAGCATTACAGGGTAGGCATCTGCAAAATTTCGGTTTAAAAGCTTCGCTTGACCGAACAGGATCGCCTCTATAGCTATTAAATTGCTTTTGTTTTTGACCAATACGTTAACAGGTACCGACTTGGCGAGTTCTTCAAACGCTTCGCCATTAACCGGTGTTCCAAAATTTCGTGCAAGCATCCACCAGAAGGTTTCTTCCCAGTTACCTTTATTCTGTTGCAAATAGTCCTCAATGAATTTTGTTTTCTGCTCTAATCTTTCAGCAAGCAACCTGTCTTTCCATGATGCCAGTATCAGCGCAGGAGTGGAGGAAATGTCATCCTGGCAAGGTATGAATGAACGGTTCACCATCAATTGTTGATACCGTTTTAATAAAACACCTGGAATCCTTTGATATAGTTCGAGTACTGGAAAATTTAGGGTTGGTACATCATCCTGTTTCCATACTACATGAAGGATCACGTTGTCATAATTTTTATCCGCGCTGTGTTTATGATCATGCCATTCACTTGAGAGGATATGAAGTTCAATGCTTCCTGCCCAGGTGGTATCCCCGATACGAATCTTTCCATTTAAAAAATCAGGGCCCTGGTTACTATTATGCATTCCCTGGTAAACTACCTGTAATTTTTCACCGGCTGTAGTTTCAAGTGAACGATGATCATAATATTGAAACTGCCAGATGTATTGCAGCAACCTCTCCGTCATAATATAGATTTAGTAGCGTAAACTAAAAATCAATAAAGTGCCTAACAAGAGGAAATCCACCTGGATACGAAGTTTATTCCTGATTTTGTTTCGGGGAAACATGAATTTTTGCAAGGGCCTGAACCACCCGGCTTACTGGTAAACCCATAACATTGTAGAAATCCCCAATGATATTTCTTATGCCCGTAACTCCTATCCATTCCTGGATGGCATAAGCGCCTGCTTTATCATAAGGTTTATATTTATCGACGTAGAAGTTGAGTTGTGCAGTTGTGAGATGGTGAAATTCAACGGTGGTGCTATCGGCAAAAGAAGTCTCCTCGCCATTATACATAATCACGACCCCGGTAATTACACGGTGCGTATTGCCTGATAACATCGTAAGCATACGCAAAGCATCAACCCGGTCACATGGCTTTCCAAGAACCTGGTTGTTGCAGATTACGATGGTGTCCGCGGCTAATATAATCCTATCTTTTTCTACATTTTCTGCTACCGCGAGCGCCTTATTTCTGGCGATATAAATCGCTATTTCGTCTAACGGCA
>JANXYS010000424.1 GCA_025355935.1 Chitinophagales bacterium
TTGAATTATTGTCGAAAACACTTAAGCAACCCGAACAAAATACTGATCTTTTTTATTTTTGTGAGGATGCGCTTCAACAGCTGGATGCGGCATCCGGTCGCATAGCCGCAAATTTTTCTCTATATTTTACTCTCCATCTGACTAACTTCTTTGGATTTAAAATTAATGATCCGGAATTTGAAAGTAACGTGTTCCTTGATATGGCAGAAGGTAGTTTTACTGATCAACAGCCCTTGCACCCTTATTTCCTTGAAGGGGATAATGCGCAATTAACAGCCGAAATACTGAAGATAATGCAACCACAAGAACTCGACCAGCTTACATTAAATCACCATCAACGGAAGCAATTGCTTTTAAAATACCAGGAATATTATGCTTTGCATATCCAGGATTTTGGTCAAATGAAAACACTGGGAGTATTGTTTGAGCTTTTTGGCTGATACTTATAATATCATTTTACTATGGAAATCTTGAATTAAAACTACACCTGGTTTTTTTCCTTTTTCAAAGCTGCCATACATATTTTCTATTCTCAAAGCTTTTGCACCGTTTATGGTTGCCCACTGCAACATGCTTGCGATATTAACGTGAGGGAAATGTATTGCCAGGGTTCTAATTTCAGCCATCATATCCAGTTGGTCGTTGCTGGCATAACTGTCGGTTCCGATAACAATGTCAAGATGATTAGCCAGCAATAAATCTACTGGTGGCAGGCGATTCTCAATATATAAATTAGCGTTAGGACAAAGGCAAAAATATAGATGACGATAGTTTTTGTTAAAAGAAGCGAGGCTGATATCGCGCTGGTTTGTGAAAGTATTATGTACCAACAGGATCGACTGCTGTTTATTAAAATACGGTAGCCATGAAGCTAAACTACGCTTGCCTGTAGGCGTAAACGAACTTATGTCGATTCCTAAATTATCATACAGTTTTAAGAACTCACCGGTTTTATTTGCATATAATTCATCCTCGGCAGCCGTCTCCTGGTTGTGAATTGAAATTACCTCTCCATCGGTGCACTGGTTGATCATTTTAAAAAGAGTACCAGATACCGAGTAGGGAGCGTGAGGCGTTAAGCTGCTGCACTGGGTAGGCAAGCCTGCCCGTTTAAACAACCCGATAATGTCTGTTGCCATATCCATTCGCATTGCAGCTCCTGCGTCAACAAATCCACTCACCTCAATAAAATTGTGCCAGTACAGGGCACTTTTTGTTTTCAACTCAACGCTGTCTGAGCTGTTGCAAATATCTCCGATGGCTACTGTTCCGGAAGACTCCATTTCACGGGTCGCAAGCTCCATAGCTACCTGCCGTTGATTTGGATCCCCTTCGCGGTGGGCCATAATCATTTGCACAAAGCTTACCAGGCCAATGTGTTTCGGTATAAGTCCTTTGAGGTGACTCAGCTCTATATGACAGTGTGCATTGATGAACCCCGGTGAAATGATACCTTTATGTAATTCTATATCACTGCCTGCATCTTGTCTATCAACAATCTCAATAATAAAACCGTCCCTGGTACAAACCAGTACCTTATCTTCCGGAAGCATTTCCGTGCCCGTGAACAGTGAGGTCCCCTGAATTTTTCTATACAAGATGATTGGTTGAGAAACTGTAAATTTGCGGCCTGAATATTAAGCCTTTCGCGTATAAAGATACAAAGGATCGAAAGCCTATGACAGCCTCTTAGAAAATTTCAGTGAAAATTATTGCCATCAGGCTATTAGCTTTTAGAGTACAGGGGCAACAGTAAAGTGATTTTGGGAGGTAGCACTGGCAGTAAACAAAATTAAAAATTATGTTAGATAAGTTAGATGCTATAAAGGCAAAATTCGATGATCTGGGTGTGGCCCTTACCAACCCCGAAATTGTAAGTGATAACAAGCGGTATAGCGCGATGAGCAAGGAATATCGGAGTCTTGAAAAGATCGTTAATGCCCGGAATGAATATGTAAAAACAATCGCTGATATAGAATTTAACAAAGAAGTGTTGAAGGATGACGATGAAGAAATGCGCGAAATGGCAAAACTTGAAATCCCTCCCCTCGAATCAAAAAAAGAAGAGCTGGAGCAAGTTCTACGAAACATGCTTATACCGAAAGATCCTTATGATGAAAAAAATGCGATCCTGGAAATTCGGGCTGGCACGGGTGGTGATGAAGCCTCGCTTTTTGCAGGTGACCTGTTCCGTATGTACATGAAATATTGCGAGAAGAAGGGTTGGAAAACTGCATTACTTAGTGAAAGTGAGGGCACAGTGGGTGGTTTTAAAGAAGTACAAGTTGAAGTTGTGGGAGATGATGTGTATGGTACCCTGAAATTTGAAAGCGGGGTTCACCGTGTACAGCGTGTACCCGATACCGAGGGCAGCGGACGAGTTCATACCAGTGCTGTAACCGTTGCCATCATGCCCGAAGCTGAAGAGGTTGATTTTGAACTAAAAGAAAGTGATGTGAAAATGGAGACGGCCCGGAGTGGCGGAGCGGGCGGTCAGAACGTAAATAAAGTTGAGACAAAAGTGTTTCTTACTCACAAGCCAACAGGATTGGTGGTTGTTTGTCAAACTGAAAGAAGCCAGCTTGGCAATCGTGAGAAAGCTATGGAAATGATGCGCACCAAACTTTACGATGAAGAAGTTCGTAAAGCAGAAGAAGCGATTTCTCATATGAGAAAAAGCCTTGTAAGTACGGGGGACAGGAGTGCAAAGATCAGGACCTACAACTTTCCTCAGGGAAGAGTAACTGATCATCGCATAGGCTTAACGGTATATAACCTTGACTCAGTATTAAATGGCGAGGTTGGAGAATTTATAGATGCCCTGCAGTTTGCAGAAAATGCAGAGAAGCTTACGGCGCAACAATAACTTTTCGTAGCTGCCTAACTAAACCTTTTAATTCAAGTTTAACCAGGTAGTAAGCTCTTTTAGCATAAAAATGTTATTGTTGTTGCTGTATCATCTCCATATATCGCTGGTATGAATTAAGCCCATCATCAACCGGGTTACTCCATACGGGCTGTGATTTTAGAAATGAATTTTCTTCATCTGATACCATGCCATCATCGTAAGCAACAGAAACGCCTACTTCAAGAGTCTGACGGGCTGTTCCTTTGTAAGTTCCTTTTACAGGCGAACAATCGCTGAAGTTCCGTCCAATCGCTAAGCGCACATGAAGATCATTCACTACGCAATTGTTGGTAGGGTCCAATCCTAACCAGCCATAAGAAGGGATGTAAGCCTCAACCCAGGCATGAGTAGCCCCTTCACCCCGCATGCCTTCATCTTTTGGACAAACATAACCGCTTACATATCTCGCGGGAATATGAAGTATCCGCAACATTGCCAGCAGTATATGAGCAAAATCCTGGCAAACGCCCGCCTTCAGTTTCCAAATTTCTTCTAGTGTGGTTTCAACACTTGTAACACCTTGTATGTATTTGAAATTCGTGTATACGTATTCGGTAAGTTGCTGTACAGCAAGGTACACGGATACTACTTCGTAAAACCCGGCATCTGCTACTGCCTTCATTTCAGCGAGAGCACTAAAATTTTCCTGTCTTAAGAAATCCAGAAACAACACGTCATTGGCCAGGAGTTTTAGGGCGCTCCACTGTTTAATTGGTTCTGCAATATCTTCCGGTAGTACGCGCGGAACAGTAATCACTTCAACCTTTGAGTCAATACGCAATTCGCGGTGGGGGGCTATGTTCATAAAGGATCCGACCTTATTACCGTAGTAATCTTTATAGATTTCGACAACTGGATCCCCTGTAATGGTTAACTGTTGATTTACCAGTTGCTGGTGTTCATCTTCTACAGGAAACAGTATTATCTGATTAGTACTATCGGTAACAGGTTCTTCGTAATTATAAAGAGTTATATGTTGAATTATAAATCGGGGCATATGATTAAAATACGGTTTAAGCGAAATAATTTTTGTTTAAGGACATCCCTGTTTCCACAAGGCAGAATCGAATCTCGGTGAGATATTTTTTAAGTCCTTCATGGATAATGGAAGATGAAGTAGAAAATTTAATCCTGCTTTTTAGTTTTCCAATCGTGAAATTAAGGTTGTCAAAGCCCTCATTGCTATGATCCGTTTTCAACCTTTCAAAATGACGGTGCAAATGGTTTACGGAATATATCACAGATCGCGGAAACTGATCACTCAACACAACCTGTTCAACAACGTTCTTTATTTCGAAGCCCCCGCGATAGGTTTTCAGGTAAAGTTCATACCCAGAAATCGAAAGCAACAGGTACTTCCAGTAAGCTGCATCTGCATGATTATCGTCTGCGCCCAACCCACTAATTTTTACATTAAGTATATCCGAGGACTGGATAGCACGCTCCAGGAACTTCCCGATGTTAAGAAAGGAGTTCCCTTCCCCCCTCGCCATGGTGACATCTGTAGTGCCAACGTAAATAAGCCCCTGCCGGATGAGTATGTCGAGAACAGTGATAGGATCATCTTTTTGCAATGCTACTGCCAGGTTATCATCGCGCATGGTATGGTAAAAATCATTAAGGCATTGCCACATTTCTTTGGTAATATGATCCTGAACACTTCGCGCATTTTCCCGCGCCAGGGTAACAATGTTAAGTACAGAATTTGAATTTTCCTTTCCCGTTACCATGTATTGCAGTACGTCCCGGGTATTCAGTGAGAAACCGTTAATTTCCTCTGGATTAAGCGAAGTAAATATTCGCAATACCGGCTTCCAGCTGAATTCCTGGATATCATCCTGCGACCAGGCATAATTTATTTTAAGCATCCTCAAAATTCCATCTGCTCGCTCCATGTATCGACTCATCCAGTATAAACTATCTGCCACTCTACTCAGCATTGTTGTATATTTTATTTAAAAAAAATCGAAAGAGAATTAATGACTATTCACTCTCGCCGGCCAGACCTTGAGAGCCTAACACCCAGGTGTCCTTGCTTCCACCTCCCTGCGAAGAATTTACAATAAGTGAACCTTCCCTTAATGCAACCCTTGTCAGTCCGCCGGGCACAATCTCTACTCCATCTGGTCCGCAAAGTGCATACGGCCTTAAATCAATACGCCTCGCCTGTAATTTACCATCCATATAACATGGGGCAGAGGAAAGGGAAATTATCGGCTGCGCTATAAATTCGCGGGGGTTAGCTAACACCTCATTTTTGTATTGAAAGATTTCCTCGTCGCTGGCTGCACTTCCCATAAGCATCCCATAACCCCCGCTTTCATTCGTTTTTTTTATTACCATATTTTGGATATTTGAAAATACATATTCACGTTCTTCTTCCTGCGCAAGGTGATAAGTTGAAACATTTTTCAATATTGGCTCTTCACTCAGATAATATTTAATCATTGCCGGCACGTAGGTATACACGGCTTTATCGTCAGCTACTCCATTTCCCAGGGCATTGACAATGGCCACGTTTCCCTTTCGGTAAGCGCTTAAAATTCCGGCAACTCCGAGCATACTTGTCGGGTTAAATACAAGCGGATCTAAAAATTCATCATCTACACGCCGGTAGATGACGTCAACTTGTTGCAGTCCGTTGGTAGTTTTCATATACACCTTATGATTATCTACTACCAAATCGCTACCCTGAACTAATTCCACGCCCATTAAACGCGCCAGCGTGGAATGCTCGAAGTACGCGGAGTTATAAATTCCCGGGGTGAGCAAAACGATTGTGGGATTTTTTATCTGCCGCGGTGAAAAGGAAACCAGGTTCCGATATAATATATTAGGATACTCGGTAACACTTCGAACATTATTATTGGGTAGCAAGTCGGGGAATATGCGCTTGGTGATCTCCCGGTTCTCCAGCATATAGCTTACCCCGCTGGGTGTGCGAAGATTATCTTCTAAGATGTAAAAAGTTCCATCGGCATCCCTGATAAGATCGATGCCAGATATATGCACGTAAATGTCGTAAGGAACGGCGAAGTTGTGCATTTCACGAAGGTAATGAGGGCAGCTGAAGATTATCTGAGCGGGAATGATCCCGTCTTTCAATATAAACTGGTTGCTGTAAATATCCTTCAAAAAGAGATTTAGCGCTTTCAACCGCTGCTTGATCCCCCTTTCAATAAAATCCCATTCGGTTGCAGTGATGATACGGGGAATAATGTCGAAAGGGAAAATTTTCTCTATTCCCTCGCCACTATTGTATACGGTGAAAGTTATGCCCTGGCTCATAAAGAGCTTTTTGGCCAAATCTTCCTTCTTGTTAAGTTCTTCCGGTGAGAGCTGTTGAAGAAAATCGATTGCTTTTGTATACTGCTCCCGCACGGAGGCTCTTGCGTACATTTCGTCCCAGGTATCATTATCCACCAGGTACGATTGAAGGAGGTCACTTATTGGCATAGTTGACAGCTTTTTAAAAAGATAAAAGGGCAGGCAACCTGTAATAGACGTCTTATCCAAATATAGCTAATAGGTGCTATATTCTCCAAAAGTGATAAAAATATTGAACGTATTCTTTTATTTCTATTAACAAATTTCGTATTTGTTTTGGCATTGCTTTTGCACTACCATTAGCATAACAATTAAAAATTTAAATTTCTCATAAGCAGTTAGTTTTGGTAAACGGCCCCTGTTTCTACAGGGGCTTTCTTTATTTACGCAAGGCGTTAATCTCGTGTTATTAAGAAAGAAATATATGTCTCTTAACTTTGAATTGTGGACTTTTGCAGCTCATCAGAAATTACAATGCAGGATTCTCAAATATTTCAAACTAACAGTAAAATTCGCTGGAACAGTGCCAAATGGACTAGCAGAATACTTTTCATTGCCGCTCTCTTTTTTTTGGCAGTTGCCGTTTTAGCAATTGTGAATGATAAGAACCCATTACTTCCAAACCTGGATGCGTCACGCGCTTACCAGGAAAAGCTCGATCCGGCCAATAAATACACGCTATCTGGCCCGTTAAATAAAAAGTATAAAGGCTTTAAAGAATTCCTTATCAAGAAGGAGCAAGAAGATTCAATTAACAGGGTAAAGCGAAATACGGGTAAAACCTCCACAATCCGGGCCGCATTTTACACACCTTGGAATATCTCGTCACTTCCCGATCTTATCAAAAATGCAGATAAGCTAAATACCATATATCCAGAATGGTTTTTTATCGATACCGTCACTTATAAACTCCAAACGAGAATAGATTCTGCGGGACTGGCGGCAATGAAACAAAACAAATTAAGTATCCAGCCCATTTTTAATAACTTTCAAACGGCCACTTCACGTTTAGAGCAAGGGTATTTCAGCAGTAAACTCGCACACGTAATATTAAACGATGAGAAAAAACGGGCGTTTATTATCCAACAAATAGTCGACACACTTTCGCATTACCAATTACAGGGAATTAACGTGGATTTTGAAGACATGAAAGAAACAGGGGACGAAAGTTTCTCATCTTTTCAGGAGGAGTTGTCAAAGGCATTGCATGCCCGCAATTTTTTATTAAGCACCGATGTGCAGGCAATGAATGAAGACTATGATTTGACAAGGCTTTCTGCAAGCAATGACCACATTATTCTCATGGCCTATGACCAATACAACGACGCAACAGGAGCAGGCCCAATAAGTGCTCAAAAATGGATTGAGCAACAGCTCGACTGGATGGATAACAAGGTAATTGATTCAAAGATCATCCTTGGTGTTGCAGGTTATGCACGCGATTGGTCTGTGGAAACCGACAGAGATTCCACTATAAAAAAAGTTTCAGACATAACTTATGCTGCGGCAATTGATATGGCGAAACTAGCCAGGGCAACTATTAATTTTGATAACGATTCATACAACCTTCATTATAGCTATGTGCAACCGGAAACGGATTCTGCAAATGAAATAAAGCACACGATCTGGTTTACTGATGCTGCAACCACGTTTAACATACTACGTTTCAGCGATGACTATTCTACCGCCGGTACTGCACTTTGGCATCTTGGTGGCGAAGATCCGCGTATCTGGAATTACTACGGCCGTAACCTTGCTACTCCGTCACTCGAAGCAGTGCCTTTCAATTTTCAAACTTTAATGGTTGCACCAATTGATATTAATACCCGTCCTACCCCTACCGGTGAAGGCGAATTGCTCCGGATCCTTTACTCGCCGCAGGAAGGCAAAATTGGCCTGGAGATCGATAGTTCTGAGATGTTGGTGGCTGAACAGCAATACCTGGAGTTACCGTCGGGATATGTGTATGAAAAATTTGCCGAGGACAAAACGGAGATGGGACCAGGACATAAAATCATCCTCACTTTTGATGATGGCCCCGATGAAACTTATACCCCAAAAATATTGGCTATTCTTGAAAAAGAAAAGGTGCCTGCTACATTTTTTATAGTGGGAATTAATGCCGAACGAAATATTCCTTTACTACAAAGGTTGTATAAGAATGGCTATGAAATAGGAAATCACACTTTCACACATAGTAACGTAGCGCGAATGAGCCCCGAGAGGGCAGAACTTGAGATGAAAACAACCCGTTCGCTGATTGAATGCGTTACTGGGCATTCAACCATTTTATTCCGCGCCCCTTATAACGCGGATAGTGAACCTCAGACATATGAAGAGATTGAACCGATTGCCCGGAGTAAAAAAGACAATTATATTTCAGTAGGAGAAAGTATTGATCCCAATGATTGGGATCCGAACATGAACGCCGACAGTATTTTCAACCGCACTGTTAGAATTGCTGAGGCGAACAATGCCAGCATTATTCTTTTACATGACGCTGGGGGTAAAAGCCGCCAGCCGACAGTCGATGCTCTTCCCAAAATTATCGCCTACTTCAAAAAGAGAGGCTGCAAATTTACAACCGTTGCTGACCTTATGGGTCGCCCTACAAGCGAAATTATGCCCGCAGTTACAGAGGATTGGAAGAACAAATTAAATTTTTATTTCGTGGCTGGCACTTACTGGCTTGGAAAAATTGTATTCGCACTTTTTATAGCCGGTATTATTTTATCTATCAGTCGAATGGTAATTATGGCATTGCTGGCATCGTTCCAAATGAGAAAAGAAAAGAAAACGATACTTGCGGGCATTCAGAATATTATTTATCCAACACCGATGGTTTCCGTGATCATTCCGGCTTATAATGAAGAAATAAACGCGGTAAGAACTATTGAAAGTATGCTACAACAAGACTATCCTAACCTGCAGGTAATTTTCGTGGACGATGGAAGCAAGGATAAAACTTTTGATATCGTGAGTGAAGCCTTTCTGGAAAATGCGGCTGTAAAAGTTTACACAAAAAAGAATGGCGGCAAAGCGTCTGCATTGAATTATGGAGTTAGTATCGCCGACAGTGAATTTTTGATTTGCATAGATGCCGACACGCAGCTTAAACAGAACGCCGTAACAGAGTTAATGAAAAAGTTCTACCCTCAGCAAGTAGAGAAGGCGGGTAAAAAGTCAGGGATTGTAGGTGCAGTTGCGGGAAACGTAAAAGTTGGTAATGAAATTAACATGATTACCCGCTGGCAAAGTATCGAATATATTACTTCGCAAAATTTTGACAGGCGGGCATTTGACCTTCTGGACTGTATAACTGTTGTACCGGGTGCTATTGGCGCATTCAGAAAAAAAGCAATCACTGATGCAGGTGGCTTCACAAGTGATACGCTGGCAGAAGATTGCGATCTTACTATGCGCCTCCACCGTGAAGGATACCTTGTTAGGAATTGCAATACGGCTATTTCCTATACGGAAGCTCCGGAAACTATGAAGCAGTTTATGAAGCAGCGATTCCGCTGGAGCTTTGGAGTCATCCAGAGTTTCTGGAAACATCGGGATGCAATGTTTAATCCCCGGTATAAAAATTTTGGAATGGTGGCGATGCCGAATATCTTCATCTTCCAAATGATACTCCCGATACTTGCTCCACTTGCCGATCTGTTTCTCTTGTTGAGTCTCATTGCCGCCGGCTTAGGAATTATTCCCGCCAGTGTTACACACATACTTATTTACTACGGGCTTTTCACATTAATAGATGTTGGGGGTGCAGCACTGGCATTTGCTTTTGAAAAGGAAAAATATCGCAAGCTTATCTGGCTCATTCCACAACGGTTAATTTACAGGCAACTCATGTATTATATACTGTTCAAATCTTTTAATAAAGCCATTAAGGGAGAATTGCAGGGATGGGGTGCCTTAAAGAGAACAGGTAATGTAAAACATACCATACCTGCCTAAAGTAACTGAGGTTCTTTTATCTTTACCAATCTAAAACAGCAATATAAGTGGCAACAACGGCTAATAACAGGAAATCATTTTTTAACAAGTTAGGCAACAGGAACAACGCTAATAATTCTGAAGGGGTGGAAATGAGCTTCATAGATCACCTTGAAGCTCTGAGATGGCATATTGTGAGAGGTGTTGCAGTTTGGATGGTGGCTTTTATTGCAGTTTTTATAAAAATAGACTGGGTGTTTGATAATGTGATTTACGCGCCAGCCCGCTCATCCTTTGTTACCTATAGCGGGCTGTGTAACCTTGGGCATAAATTGCATCTCGGTGATGTACTTTGTATGCCCCCAGTGAGTATACCCTTACAGGGAAACACCATTAGCGGGCCCTTTATGTCTGCAATTTCAATTGGTATGATTGGAGGGCTAATCATTGCTTTCCCTTATTTGTTTTGGGAATTATGGCGTTTCATAAAACCAGCCCTTTCACCAAAGGAGGTTCGATATAGCCGGGGAAGTATATTTTGGGTTTCACTATGTTTCTTTACAGGCGCTGCATTCGGCTACTTCCTTTTAGCACCTTTTACTTTTAACTTTCTTGCAAATTTTACCCTGGGAACTGTTGGCGCATACAAGTATATGCCTACGCTCGATGATTATATCGATACACTAAACCAGCTTGTACTGGGTTGCGGTGTCGCATTTGAATTGCCGGTTCTGGCATACGTACTTGCAAAGATCGGTATCATTTCAGCTGCATTTTTGCGGAAGTCCCGGAAATACGCCTTCGTAGTTATTCTCATTGTCTCGGCTGTTATTACTCCTTCTCCAGACTGGACAAGCCAGACAATCGTGGCGATTCCCCTGCTGATTCTTTTTGAACTTAGCGTCATCATTGCAGCGAGGGTAGATAAACAAAAGGCCCAGGAAGAAAAGGAATGGAGTTAAAAAACAGTAAATTTGGTTTGAATTTGCTTGCAAAAACACCCCAACTTAAAAATGGGCAGAAGCAAAAAATTGGTAACCAATTTTTTTACACTCTTAAAAATTTCGCCATGTATACTTTTGATAAAAATAAACCGATTGCTATCGGTTGTGACCATGCAGGTTTTGATTGTAAAGAAGACCTAATCTCATTTTTAGAGGGTGAAGGCCTGTCATTTAAAGATTACGGAACATTTAATAAATCTTCGGTTGATTACCCGGATTTTGCACATCCAGTTGCCAGCGCTGTAGACATGGGAGAAGCCTCTTTCGGGATTTTATTATGCGGCAGCGCAAATGGAGTAGCTATTACAGCAAACAAACATCAAGGAGTTCGGGCGGCTATATGCTGGGAAAAGGAAATTGCTGAACTGGCACGCAAACATAATAACGCTAATATAATCTGTATACCTGCCCGATTCATAAGTGATGGATATGCTGAAAAGATTTTGGATATATTTATGCATACCGATTTTGAACAAGGGCGGCACGCAGACCGCGTTGAAAAGATTTCCTGCTGACATATATCCCCAACGTCAGCAGATTATCACTTGTCAATTGTTTTCTTTGGGCTTACCTTATTTAGACACATTCCCATCAACAAAAATCTAAGCATGAAAAGAATTAGCATGGTTGCCATAACTATGGCATGTTGTTTCCACGCGATGTCTCAGAAAAAAAATGTTGTAGCCAAATTTGCTGCAACAATCACCGTATCTGACCTCCACAAGCATCTTAGCATTATTGCGAGTGATTCGATGCAGGGACGCGAAACAGGAACTGAAGGCCAGCGCCGTGCAGCAGCCTATATCGAAGGTCAATTTGCCGCTATGGGGCTTCAGCATCCTGCTAATTTAAAAAGTTATCAGCAATTTTATCCCTTATACCAGGATAGTCTTTTAACCTCAGAGGTCGTTTATAATGGAAAGCCCGCGGTTTACGGAACAGATTTTATCAGTCCAATAAACGGTAACGAAAATGGTTCTTTTAGGGGAAGTGATCTTGCTTTTGCCGGCTACGGAATTGACGACGCTCGCTATAACGACTATGCGAATATAAATGTGAAAGGCAAAATTGTTATTTTCTTTTTAGGGGAACCTAAAAAGGATGGAAAATATTTTCTGACACCCAATGGTAAAGCTTCTGATTGGACTTTCCCCGGAGTTAGTAAAAAGGTAGCCGCCGCAGCAGCAAGGGGCGCTGTTGGTGCCCTGGTTATCAATCCTACCCAGGAAAGCTTTAACCAGCGCAGCATTGACAACACTAAAAAAACTTCTGTTTATTATCCCCGTTTAGACGAAATAAAAAAGATTAATTACCTTCTACTTTCACATGCCTTCGCCAAAACCATTTTACCTCTTAATGTTGATTCGCTTTTAAACCTGGTTAAAGCGTCAAGTGCCTTTACCGGGATCAACCCTTCACCAATTAAGGCAGATGTAGCAGTTAATTTCAAAAAAAACCGTAATGTAATCAATGCAAGTAACGTGATCGGTATTGTTGAAGGAACTGATAAAAAAGATGAATACGTATTTATGACCGGGCACTATGATCACCTGGGAATGCACGATGGTAAAATTTATTACGGCGCAGATGACGACGGTAGTGGAACTGTAGGAGTGCTTGAAATGGCCCAGGCATTTGCAAAGGCAAAAGCTGCAGGTAAGGGCCCAAGACGAACCGTTGTTTTTATGACTGTAAGTGGAGAAGAAAAGGGATTATGGGGAAGTGAATATTACAGCGATCACCCGGTATATCCTCTGGAAAAAACTTCTGCCGATCTTAATACTGACATGGTTGGCAGAATTGATACGGAACGCAAATCTGCAGACAGCACGAACTATGTTTATGTTGTAGGGCATAATAAATTAAGCAGCGAACTTCCCGGCATAAATGAAGGGGCAAACAACAATTATACGAAACTCACCCTTGACTATAAGTTTGACAACGTCAATGATCCTAACCGGATTTATTTCCGGAGCGATCATTATAATTTTGCACGCAAAGGTGTTCCCGTGTTATTCTTTTACGATGGAATGCTAAAAGCCGATTATCATAGGCCTACGGACACCATTGAGAAGATCTCCTGGCAGCTTTATGAAAAAAGAGTACGAAT
>JANXYS010000461.1 GCA_025355935.1 Chitinophagales bacterium
GAAGAACCACACATCATCGGGATGATAGAAATGTCGATGGTAGCTTTGCGGATCGCTTCGTGCATTTCAGCCTCAGTAATAGTGTTTGGATCATCAAAGAATTTTTCCAATAGTTTCTCATCATACTCAGCAACTGCCTCAATCAACTCCTGGCGGTACTGGTCAACTTCTTCCTTCATATCTTCCGGAATCGGAACTTCCTGGAAAGTCATCCCCTTGTCGGTTTCATTCCATACAATTCCTTTCATGGTAATAAGATCAACTACACCTTTGAAGTTATCTTCTGCACCGATCGGTAACTGAAGGGGAACGGCCTTAGCGCCTAACATTTCACGAACCTGTTTTACCACGTTGAGGAAATCCGCACCACTGCGATCCATTTTATTTACGAACCCGATACGCGGAACGCGGTAACGGTTGGCCTGGCGCCAAACAGTTTCACTTTGCGGCTCAACACCAGAAACGGCGCAGAACAAGGCAAGTAAGCCATCCAGTACGCGAAGGGAACGTTCTACCTCTACGGTAAAATCCACGTGGCCCGGCGTATCAATAATATTAAATTTGTATAAATGAGTATCAGGCGTTTTCTCTCCCTGAACCATCGGGAAGTTCCAAAAGCAGGTAGTTGCAGCACTGGTAATTGTGATACCTCTTTCCTGTTCCTGTGCCATCCAGTCCATTGTTGCACCACCGTCGTGAACTTCACCAATTTTGTGATTCACACCGGTGTAATAAAGAATACGCTCCGTAGTTGTAGTTTTACCCGCATCAATATGAGCGGCAATACCAAAGTTGCGTTGATAACGTAAATCTGCCATCGTATTTAAATTTAAATGTTGATTGATGATTGATGATTTTGAAGCTAGTTTCCAAACACTGTCCTGGGTTTAAAAGCTCAGGTTTGATGAGGGTACATAACTTAGCCCGCAGAGAAAACCGTATTAAGGTGGTTTTGGGCTTATTATGACGTCTTATGCTCTCATATAATGCTAATTCAGTACTGCTCCATCCTATTGCAATGTACCTTTTAGCGGCGCAAAGATAATCATTTCCAGGGGAATTGCCAAGAATTAACGAATGTTTCAGACCTCGGGATAATTGGATAGTTACAACCCAGGGAATGATTAATCGGCAGAAGCCAGTTGCCAGTTTTTGGCTAGCCGGGCATCTCGCACTTTAAAATGATGGGAACGATTGTTTTACCGAAATTATCCCACTACATTCAAACAAAATTTCATCCTTTAAACGTCAGTTGAACCTTTCCGAATTTCTTTTGCGAGTGTTTGTCGTTTTCTCCATTGAGTCTTTCTAGAAAACGACAAACGATATTTGGCAACAGTTCATAAGCCAACTCCAGGCATTAACCACTAAGGATTGGACGTCATTTTGTCGAATTTCAGGTTAAGCAAATATTTACAACTAAGCTTTTGGCAGGCACGAATTACAAGATTTTTGAAGTCGTGAGTTATAGAAACTACTTTGCTAATACTTTTTCAGGGCAAACCCTAAACCGTGACGACAATCAGTAAAGGAGTCTTGATAAAGAGTCGGGTAGGTAATTAAAATTCAAGTGAAGGATTAATGGACTCTTTCTTTAAGGGTATGGTAATGGCATTGCTGCCGAAAGTATCTACAATTTACGCCAGGGTGAAATTTCGCAGCGAAGCTGCATAAGAAGGTGTAATGCCCTTATTTAAGATGCCTTCGCCAAGATCTTTATCTGTGTATTTGTAGGGCGAAACATTTTTGGCTGGCAGTGCAGGCTTTGAATATTTTATATTTTTACTTTTATCAGTGCCGGTGACTGTTGCGGAGTTGATTTTAGAAATATTTTCCATTATTCATTTCTTTATACATATGAAGGTTTTAAAACCATGCCACATTAGGAGATCTCCAAAAAGTATCAGTTTTTAGGGCGTAAAATCCTTAAATCGTGTGCGACATTTCCTCATCCATATCAGATGTTCATTTAAAAATTTACCTGTTTAGACTACCAAAAAAATATTTACTTAAATTCCATGTATGATAACGCTTGAAAATGACGCAGTTCTCGTAGAGATCTCCGCCCATGGCGCTGAGCTGCAAAGATTATTGAGCAAAGATTCTAGATTAGAATACTTGTGGAATGCTGATTCAACATACTGGGGAAAACATAGTCCTATATTGTTCCCTTTCGTTGGTGGCCTTAAAAACGACCACTACCTCTACGAAGGCAAAAGTTACGAGATGAGCAGGCATGGGTTTGCCAGGGAAAAAACATTTGAGATACAGCAGGTCTCCGCTCATGAAGTTTTGTTTACCCTCCGGGATGATGAGTCCACCCGTTTGGTGTATCCGTTTGAATTTTTATTGCAGGTGCGATATTTATTAGATGGGAACCGTCTTCGATGCTCTTATGAAGTTACCAACCCTTCAACATCTATACTTTACTTCTCAATCGGTGGGCATCCCGCTTTTCGGGTGCCCGATAGCCCGGAAACTGTTTACACGGATTATTTCCTGGTGTTTAATAATGACATCTCGCTCATGCGCTGGAATTTGCAAGACGGATTAATATCGGACAAATCTGAGCAAATCGAGTTGGTTAATAAACAACTTTCTCTTTCACCGAAACTATTCTATAACGACGCCATTGTATTAAAAAACATTCGCTCAGATGAGGTCAGGCTGGGCAACAATAAGAATGGGCATGGGCTTCTTTTCCATTTCAAAAATTTCCCGTATTTCGGTATCTGGGCTGCAAAGGACGCCCCCTTCGTGTGCCTCGAACCATGGTGCGGTATTGCGGATAGTGTAAACCATAACCAGCAGTTAACGGAAAAAGAGGGAATTATCAAATTGGATCCCGGGGAATATTGGATGAGGGAATGGAGTGTGGGGGTGTTTTGAGATCCTGCGTTCGCTCGCGCAGATATGCAGGGTGGACCTTTGTGAAGGGCGTATCTGTGTGTGGATTCCTACTGCCCGGCTCGCGCAGATATGCAGGGTAGATTTTCTAGGCGGCGTACCTGTGTGTTGATGCCCGCTCGCGCAGATTCAGGGTAAATTTTTCTAGGCGGCGTATCTGTGTGTTGATGCCCACCCCGCTTGCGCAGATATGCAGGGTGGCTCTACCGGGTAGCGTATCTGTGCTTCCGCTACGGAGCTCGATATTTTAGTTCTCTTCGACTAATATCCGTGTGTGGGTTGATGCCTCGGAAATAGGCAATGGCAGAATTCTGTCAGTTAGGTACTTGTCAATCATTATGTAGTAATTATCAATGGCTCAATTTGAACAATGTCTAACAATCCTTTTCCTCCATTGTAATCTATTGCACTACTGTATGGCCAATTCATAGCATTACTGACAAAGCCACCTTCAACAGTATTAAAATGCATGTATGCCAATTTTTGATGCGCTACTGTTGCATTTCTTATTTCTATGGGATGGCTACCCGGCTGCCAAAGTCGATAAAGTTCCACCTTTCCACCAGACGAATTTAAATTCTCTAACATTTCCAAAATCCAATCACGGCGGCTCTCTAGCTGGTTGTTTTGAAGTATATGATGTAAAGTTTCAGAGGTATGTCTCTTGAAATCACGCATGATGTTGCTAAGTTCATTTCCTCTTGGACTGGCAATCATATGAAGATGGCTCGTCATCAAACACCAACCGTATAATTCCAAATCTTTTGAATGCTGGCAGTAGCTTATGTTCTTAAAAATTACCTCTCTGTATTCGTTTCTTATGAACAGATCGATCCACCCATTCGACAGTTAAGGTTACAAAGTAAGGATAAGTATTATCAACAAATTTATACCTGCGGCTCATCTGCAAACTTATTTCCAGTTCGACACTTCCTGCAGGTGAAAACACCAGGAATTACTGTCTAAAATTTTATTGAATTTTTGATATAAAGGACATTTATAATCTACCGGGGAGCCCGCCGGAAATATTTACACAACTCGAAACCATTTACACGATTCGCGCCACTGGATACGGTCCCGCTACGACCCACTAAATTGATATGCGCAAGTGGGCATCACACACAGATACGCCCTTCACGGAGTGGCGCTGCATATTTGCGCGAGCGGGTTCCCGGACCTGCATTTACACACAGATATGCCACCCACGGAGTGGCGCTGCATATTTGCGCGAGCATGTCTTCGAACAGGCATAACACACAGATACGCTGCCCGCATGATCCGGCTGCATATCTGCGGGAGCGGTCGAGCGGATCTTGCATCCACACAAAGATACGCCACCCACCTAGCCTCGCCGCATATCTGCGCGAGCGGTCGAGCAGATCGCATCCACACATAGATACTCCGCTCATGTAGCCTCGCTGCATATCTGCGCGAGCGGGTTAGCGCCTGTTTTTATTTTAGTCTGCTGCATTAAAAAAGCCGCATCCTGTCGAATGCGGCTTTGCTCATTTTATCAACTCTATAATTTTCCAAATCCTTCGCGATACGTTCTCTTCACGAACTGGTTGGCAGGTTCAAAATTTGTAACCTTCATATTTGGTCCGTCCCAGAGGAGTTGGATACCGCGGCCAGGGTACGATTTTTTATTGTCTTTCATTTCCTGAAAGTCGTAACTCCGGATGGCAAGATTACCCATCAATACGGATTCGGTAAGCGGACCTGCGAGGCTGAATGGGGAACTCAGGGCCTTTGCTTCTTTGCTGCCGTAACCCGCGATACACGCGTTCACCCATTGGGCATAATGTCCTTCAGCACCACCGGGCACCCTCGCAATAGTCTGCGGAATCTTTACCTCATTATTCCTGCTGAGCGGCAAAAGCCTTGGGTTAGCGCCATAAGTACTGCACATCATTTTTCCTTTCGTGCCAATCATGATTACCCCATTGCCACCATCGCCCATCATTTCATTAGCTGCAAGTTCCTCTGGCCTTTCGGGCTGTATGCCACCGTCCATCCATTGCATGTTGATGTGTTTTCCCTTTTCCTTACCATCGAAAATAAGAGAGATGTGTGAGGCTGCTGGCGGACCATCGGGGAAGTACCCGCGAACAAAAGGACCGGTGTAAAAACTACTTACGCTGCAACTTGCTGCGGTAGGATATCCCAGACCTAATACCCTGAACGGTGCTTCCATTAAATGGCAAGCCATATCACCAAGGGCTCCTGTTCCATAATCCCACCAGCCGCGCCAATTGAATGGTGCAATACCGTCTACATAATCTTTTTTCGGGGCAGTGCCTAACCATAAGTTCCAGTCTAGTTCGGGTGGAGGTGTAGTACTTTTTGCCGGCCAGGCAACTCCCTGTGGCCATACCGGCCTGTCGGTCCAGATATGCACATCATGCACATCGCCAATTACGCCGGCATTATACCATTCCATCATCTGCCGTACACCGTCTCCACTTGAACCCTGGTTCCCCATTTGAGTAACCAGCTTATACTTTTCGGCTGACTGGGTGAGCAGGCGGGCCTCATAGATATCATGGGTTAACGGTTTTTGAACATATACGTGTTTACCCATTTGCATGGCTGCCATGGTTTGTATGGCGTGGTTATGATCGGGTGTGCTCACACTAACGGCATCAAAGTGCTTTCCCTCCTTCGCCAGCATTTCCCGGTAATCCTTATAATATTTCGCTTTTGGGAAACGTGCCCGGCTGGCGGCAGCGCGGCGATCATCCACATCACATAAAAACGCTACTTCTGCACGACCGCTTTTGAAGAAGTTTTCCAGGTCGCTTTCGCCTTTTCCACCAGCACCAATACCTGCTATAATCAGACGGTCACTGGGCGCTACAAAGCCTTTACCGCCCAATACATGGCGGGGAATAATATAAAACCCGACACCAAGTGTGGCGGCATTTTTTAAGAAATTTCGTCGTGAGCTAGCAAGAGAATTCTTACTATAATTTTTTTTCATACAACAGGCGTTTAATAATGAAAGAAGATTTTTGAAGGTAATTAATTAATCATGAATTAAATGAAACAGACCTACATATTTCCGCCCACGAAAACCGCCAATAAATTTTTCACCGTGGGGGCATGGTCTTTGACGCAGACAATGCATGGAAGCAGAGATGGGCGATGGAAAAAAGAATTTCCAGGGTTTCGTAAAAGTGAAGGGTGCGCGGGAACATAATCTTAAAAATGTTTCACTGGACATACCGCGGGATGCAATGGTGGTATTCACGGGCGTATCAGGCTCAGGGAAATCATCCCTGGCCTTTGGAACTTTATACGCTGAGGCCCAACGACGTTACCTGGAATCAGTTTCACCCTATGCGCGGAGGTTGTTTCACCAGATGCAGGTACCCGAGGTAGATAGTATCGAAGGTCTGCCGCCTGCAGTAGCTTTACAACAACAGCGCGGCGGTACCAGTACACGATCGTCAGTTGGGAGCGTTACAACCTTATCCAACCTGGTAAGAATGCTCTACTCGCGTGCGGGTGATTACCCGAAAGGTCAGTCTATCATTTACGCCGAATCGTTTTCGGCTAACACGCCGGAGGGGGCCTGCCCCAGGTGCCATGGCCTGGGAAAAGTTTACGAAATTACGGAGGCTACCATGGTTCCGGATAATTCTCTTACAATCCGCGAGAGGGCCATCGCCGCCTGGCCCTCCGCCTGGCAGGGACAAAACCTCCGGGAAATTTTAATGACTCTGGGATATGATGTTGACACTCCCTGGAAGAACATGTCAAAAAAAGACCGCGACTGGATACTTTTCACCGAAGAACAACCGGTGGTACCTGTATATTCAGGCCTTAATGCACAGCAGGTAAAGCTTGCTTTAAAACAGAAAATGGAGCCCAGCTATATGGGCACTTTCACCGGTGCACAACGTTACGTGAGGCATACATTTGCCAATACCCAGAGCCAGCTCATGAAAAAACGCGTCGCAAAATACATGCTGAGCGCGTCATGCCCTTTATGCAAGGGGAAGAGACTCAGGCAAGAATCGTTAAGCATTCTTTTCGCGGGGCAAGACATCGCAGACCTGGGTGCGCTGTCCTTAAAAAAATTATCAGCCTTATTGGAACCATTTACCCATAAGCCTTCCGAGCAGGAAAAACATAGTGGAGAACATCCCGAAAAAATCATGGTCACCCACCTGATCAGTTGTGATCTCTATCAACGACTAAAAGTTTTACTCGACCTGGGGCTGGGTTATTTGACGCTTGAACGGAGTACGCCCACCCTTTCGCCAGGTGAATTACAGCGTCTTCGTTTGGCGACCCAGGTGTACTCAAATTTATTTGGCGTGGTGTATGTGCTGGATGAACCATCGGCCGGGCTGCATCCTGCAGATACAGAAGCCCTCATGAATGCGCTCGATAAATTGAAAGCTGCCGGCAACACCCTGTTTGTTGTTGAACATGAGGTAGAAGTTATTAAACGCGCCGACTGGATTGTGGATGTTGGTCCGGGTGCCGGTGAGAAGGGTGGCATGATACTCTACAGTGGCATCCCGGAAGGATTACAAAAAATCAAGGAATCGAAGACCCGGGTATACCTGAATGGTACGGTTGTGAAAACGAAAGCCGTACGCCGCGAGCCTAAAAACTGGCTTAAGCTAAGTAATGTGAGCCGGAATAATTTAAATAACATCGCGGTAGATTTTCCATTGGCTGTCTTAACTAGTATAACCGGAGTATCGGGCTCGGGGAAATCGAGTCTTGTAAGCCAGGTACTTGTTGAACTGGTACAGGAAAAACTTGGCCTTGAGCCAGCGATTTCGCCAGATGCAGAAATAGACCCCCTACTCGACCAGGCGTTGATCACTACAGAGGGCAGTATCGATGCCGGCATGGAGCATATTAAAAGACTGGTACAGGTTGATCAGAAACCGATTGGCCGTACGCCGCGCTCTAACCTCGCTACTTATACCGGGCTGTTTGATCACGTAAGAAAATTATTTGCGCAAACAAAGGTAGCGAAGGCCAAGCATTTTGATGCCGGCCGGTTTAGCTTTAATGTTGCCAAAGGACGATGCGAACATTGTTCGGGCGAAGGATTTGTGATGGTGGAGTTATTATTTTTGCCAAGTGTTTATGCGCCTTGTCCTACGTGTAATGGAAGCCGTTATAATGCAAAGACTTTAGAGATAAAATACCGAGATAAAAATATTGCAGAAGTGTTGCAGATGACTGTAGAGGAGGCGCACACATTTTTTAAAGATGAACCCGGAATTGAACGCAGTCTTGCAGTATTGATTGAGGTTGGATTAAATTATCTACGCCTGGGTCAGCCTGCAACAGAACTTTCCGGGGGTGAAGCGCAACGTATTAAACTATCGACGGAACTTCAGCGAATCAGCCATGGCAATTCGTTATATATTCTTGACGAACCCACCACGGGCCTGCATCCATTTGATGTCGAAAAACTTATAACCCAATTACACAGGCTGGTAGATGCAGGCAATACAGTGGTTGTAATAGAGCATGATATGCAGGTGGTGAGTGCCAGCGACTGGGTGATTGATATGGGGCCTGGTGCGGGTGATGAAGGGGGAAAAGTGGTGGTAACTGGTCAACCAGAGGAAATTATAAAAAGCCGCAACAGTAGAACAGCTTACTACCTTGAAAAGATGTTCTAGGGCGATAGCATTTATATAATGTTCATAGAAAATAATACCTATTATACAAAAAAATGGCTTTGAACTTTCAAAGCCATTTTTCGTCTGTTGGTGGAATTCCCATTGAAATATTCAAGAAACCGACTGTTCCTTTCTCAGATTTTCAAAAATCCGGCTTGCATGCCGGCTTTTTTTATATTGCCTCAATTCTTTATTCCTGTCAGGTTTCTTTTTCCCCCTGGCTACTATAAAAGCTACAGCTCCTGCTACCACGGCTGCAGCTAATAATATTGTCTCTTTCTTTTTCATATAGTTATTTTAAAATGACCAAATTATTCGGGATGGTAAATCAATTTTTAAACCAAAGTGTTGTTCCCAGAATTTTGAACGAAAAAGTGACACGAATTTAAAACACGAATTCCACGAATTGGATTTCGCGCGTGCCTGCAGTGTTTTTCGGGAGCAGGCTTATGAGGAATTTGCGTAATACTTACGCCCGCTTCATCACCGGCGTTTTCACAGTCATCAGATAAACAAGGATCGTATGTCTTAACACAAATTAAAGAACCTAATTTATCGAATTACATGACGAATCCGCTGATGAGGATAGGCATTGCCAAAGTGGGGCGATCGCATATTGATCTAATCGCCCCTATCAAAGGTCGGAATGTTATAAGAGACAATCTACCTTACCTGGTATTGAAAGCAATCACTGGAAAGTACCACGGCTTTTGATATTGCATCGATCACCCGAAAGTGAATATCGAATCTGGAACCGGTTGGAACAGCGGTTAAGTCGCGCCAAAATAATTCGCTTCCGTTTCCTTCGGCATCGGTCATCAACAATTGTGGTGTAAGTCCTTTGCCAAGTGTACGCCAGATTGTGCTGGTACAGTTTCCATCAACAACGTTGATTTCATCCACAGCACGTTGTAAAGCATACGCATGATTTGGAAGCATGTTATGAAGTTTAGTATCCAGGACAACAATTTTTGCAGCATCCGGATCCTGGCGAAATTTCAGGTGGCCTACCGGGCAATCACCTGTTTCTTCCTCGTCATCAGCTTCCGATAAAGTAGAATTGCAAGCACCGCGAAGAATTACATTTAAATCAAACGGGGGATTTGCGAAGTTGGTTTGCTTTGTTGAGAGAGCGGTGTTTGTAACGACATGTTGTTTTTTAAAGCTATTGCAATCTTCTTTTTGGCAAGAGACTAACAGCATCATCACTAATACCGATAACAATAATGAGTGAAAGAATTCCTTTTTCATGATAGTTTGTTTTAAAGTTTAATAATTCAGTTCATGGTTAAGGTTGGAGGATTATTTTACGCAAGATTTAAATCATACCCGACTCCACGGATAACTTACCTCGGCCTATTGCTAAAAGGGCTAAAAATGGGTGTAGGTGCCATGATGAATAGCATTGTAATCTTGTGTGCGAAAGAGGTTTTCTTGAAACTGTTAATTTCAGTAATTTTCTATTTTCTCGGTAGTTGGAGAGGAAAGAGCGATGATAACACTACAGATGAGTCTATAAAGAAACACACTTTTAAGTCAGGATGCAAGCACAAATTGACAATGTGCAAAAGTGTCAACGGCGATTCCTTAATCTATGAATTATACAAACTCCCGTTTTGGCTACAAGCCATTGCAGCTCTTTTTTAATGCGAAAAAATAGCACGGATTTTTTTTGAAACGCGAATTTTAAATCATAAATTTTACGAATTATTTTTATCAAAAGATTCGTTTGAAGCGCTTGCTCTATTTGCCATCGGACCATTCATTATTTTTTCTATTTACATCAGGTAATACATTTTCAGGATCAAGTAAAACCTTTGTTATCCTGCTTTTGGAAGGATACTTGAAGGTCCAAGCTCCACCGCGCTGCCAGATTTCAACGGGTAATTGCAGGCTTCCGGCCTCTCCGGTACTTTGAACAACTTTCACAATAAGAGGTAGAATTAACTTTCCGTTGTTTTCTACAGTGATTAATACCCCTTTGGATGGATCATTATCAACATATTTCACTGAGGATATCGCCTGGTCAAAGGTCCAGTTTGTAAAGAACCACTCTTTCCAAAACCAGTTTAAATCTTCGCCCGCAGCATTGTTGATGCAATGAAAGAAATCGTAGGGAGCAGGATGTTTAAATGCCCAGGCCTCGGTATATCTTCTGAATGCATAATCGAACCTTTCCTTTCCCAAAACTACATTGCGAAGCAATTTTAATCCATAGGCCGTTTTACTATAGTACTGGCCGCGCTCATTTTCACCTGCCCCCATTGCTTCCGAAACTGTCATCAAAGGATAATGACGGCCAGGTAATGAAGCAACATCGAGGTAGGCAAAGAAATCTTTATCGGTAAACAAGGGGTCATTCGCATATTCTCCTCCATTGAAAAGGGCTGTTGCTTCAAAGTTGATAAACGTGTTAACACCTTCGTCCATCCAATCATATCTTCTTTCATTGGATCCTACAATCATCGGATACCAGCTATGGCCAATTTCATGTGAAATCAGAAACCACAGTCCTGCTTTTTTTTCATGGTAATCATTGAATGTCATCCCGGGATATTCCATTCCGGTTACTGACCCTCCAATACTAACCGCCGTTTTCCACGGATATTCGAAATAATGGGAAGAGTATATTTCCACGCTGTTTTTTAAATATTCTGTCGACCTGGACCATGCCGAATCGCCAAAACTTTCTGCAGGATAAGCTGACATAGCTAGACCTTTTCGTCCTGAAGGCAGGTTTATTTTTGCGGCATCCCACACCATCGCTGCCGACGCTGCCCAGGCTACATCCCGTGTATTCTGCATAACAAAATGCCAGGTAAGATTCCCTTTGGTTGCAGGACGCATTTCTGGTTTGCCAACTTCGCCCGGATGAATGATCATAACCGTCTTATCGCTTTTTGCAGCCATGGAAAGTCTTTTTATTTCTTCAGGAGTTAATACTTGTCCGGCATTTTGCAATTCGCCCGACCCATACACTATCATCTCGGAAGGTGCCGTAATATAATAGTCAAAATTGCCATACTCGCAATAGAATTCGCCCGCCCCCATATATGGCAAAGTATTCCATCCTTCTACATCATCATACACACACATACGCGGGTACCATTGCGCGATTTCATAAATTACTCCCTTGTTAGTCTTCATCCTTCCCATGCGGTCGCCGCCATATACCGGGATTGCGAAACGAAAATCGATTTTGACCGAGAGCTTATCACCTTTAGGCATCAATGGGCTAGTTAGCCGAATTTGCATGCGGGTATCTGTTATAACCGGTTTCGCGTTATAAGTTTTTCCAGCAGCCGTAATAGATACTCCGGCAATTTTAATCCCTCCCATAGTAAACCCCTGACCTTCGAACCTGTTACCGGATACCGGCGTGGCAGCGGCACCCCTCGAGGACGGATCGAACATATTCTGATCAAGCTGCAGCCACAGATAATCTAATTTATCCGGACTGTTATTAGTATATGAGATGGTAACATCCCCGCTAATGCTGCTGTCTTTTTCATTGAGCGTGGCATGTATGAGGTAGCTGGCGCTGTTTTGCCAATATGCGGCACCCGGAGTACCTTTCGCAGAACGGAATTCATTTCCTGCTGTTGGGTTAAATAAGGGTAGATAAAAATCCTGAGGATTATAGCGGGGATTTTCAACTGCCGGCGTTTGGCAGAATAGAAAACCCGTTCGCAGCCATATTAGCAAGAGTAATAAGAATTTCTTCATTTTGCATTTTTTAAAATTGTAAAAACAATACTTTTTTTTGGCGGGAGCTATTTCACAGGGAGGGTGGCTGTTGCAAGGCTTTAGCAGGACGGAACAATTCAAAAACCGCCATAGTGTGCCAGCAACAAATAGAAAAAGGTTTGTTGAAGATAATGAGTAAAAGCGGAAGGTCAAAGTTGTAACAATGCGGCGCTTACCTGAATTTCAAAACCGGACTAAACAAACTTATGCAAATGCATGAAAGATTTGATTCGCGCGCATAATCAAGGTGGGTCGCACTAGTGTTATCGTATACTCTCTAAGTAGGATCCACACACAGATACCCCCATCCCAACCCAGCCCTGCATATCTGCGCGAGCGGTCACACACAGATACCCCCATCACAAACTGCGCCCTGCATATCTGCGCGACTCTGGCGCAAAAAGGCAGCTACTTAGAAAGTATACGATAACACTATCCGCTCACAAGAAATTGCATGTGCTTAGAAACAAATGATCAAATTAATAAGGAAGCGTAATCCGGGTTGTATCACCGCACGAAAGATTAAATATAGTATCCTTAAAATTACCCGGGGTATTTTTCGGGCTGCTTCTCATAGAAGTAAGACCCGGTTCGAAATTGAAGAAGTTTAAGCCAGGATTGAGTTCACGTGGAGAAGCAGAATTGAAAGAAACGTTGTAAAAAACACTATTTGCTGTTGTAATTTGTATAGTACCTGCGGGATAAAGAACGCTCGTGTATGTGTTTAGTATATGCCCCGTCAAGGAGTTAAGTATTGGGTCGTGTAAGTTTAACCTGCAACCTTTTGTAGCCGACCAGGATACGAATATCGCTAGAGATTGTATTTCAAATAAGACAGAGCCATTTGCGTCTGTAATACCAGAATTCCCGTCGCTCAATAAAACCCTTGCTCCCTGCACTTTGGACCCGTTCAGATCTTTGACATTAACCTGAACCTGAGTCGGACGGGTATCAGGATTGGTTTTTTTACAACTTTGAATTGCACTGCAAAAAAATAGACATATTACTATCACATAGAAAGAGACGTATTTCATACTTTTCTTTTTAGTAACAATGAAAGTTACATTTCGGCAGATAATTCTTTGCAGTGGTGATTTGGAAAAAAACTGTCAGAATATTTTACCACCCGAAATGAGATAAAACAAAAGAACAACCATTTAATGTCAATTCCAAGTCTCAATAACGAGGTACAAAATTTTTATTTTTCATGGGGCAGTGTCCATGTCGCAAAACTTATCTGAACGATAATGGTGAATGATGAGAGAAAGTTTAGACAGGCTAACTTTTAAAGTTAATTTTTTCAGTTTGATCGCTTGCTTCCTGCGACCCTTCGCGGCTTCCCTTCTTAGCTTCTTTGTTTCTTTAATTTTTGGTACCCCATCCTTATAGCGCTCTTGCCACGCGGAAGCCCAGTGCGCTGCTCCGATAAGTTCTAAGTGTGGCCCCGGGGCCAGGTGCCCAATTACGGAATGCGCAACGAAGCGTCTGTGGTGAATCACCAAAATTAGAGCCCCGTACCATCCTGTATGCGCAGGAGCTGGTACCATCCATGTCTGAGAGATCGCCGCCCATGCTCAGGCGCGCTTCGATTATGTAAGCGGAGCCATCTGTAGGCACATTAATATAGGAGGGCTTAAAATAATCAGCCAAGTATTGGTTCACATTTCCGAGCATATCGTAAAGACCGAATTGATTGGGTGGAAACGATCCTACGGGCGAAGTGTTCAGCCATCGGTCGCGGCCTTGCACGCACCCGTCCCCAAAGTTAGTATCCGTTCCATAATTGCTAAAATTATGACTAGCCTCGTCGCCCCAATAGTAAGCTGTGGTTGTGCCGGCGCGTGCCGCATATTCCCATTCGGCTTCCGTTAATAACCTGTAAGTATGCCCGGTTAATTTACTTAGCCAGTTGATATAATCAATAGCGTCATACCAGGTAATGCAGACCACTGGGTGACTGCTATCCTGCTTGAAGCCAATATTATTCCAGGAAGCTTTGGAGTTCATTTCCCAGGGTTTAAGACTATCACCGGGCAATTCGGCCCAGCAGCATCCTCCCGCCATGGGACGTTGAGTCTCCTTCGCAAAAATTGCCCATTCCTTTTTCGTGATGAGAAATTTACCTACTGCAAATTTCTGTATCATAACTTTTCGTTGCGGGCCTTCGGCTGGATTGCGACCGGGTTCATTTTCCGGCGAGCCCATCATGAAACTCCCTGCGGGGATTACGACCATTTCCGGACACTCTGTACAGTCACGGAAAGTCTGACCCGCCCTGGATGATTTTCGCCCTTGCGCAATAGAATGCGTAGGAAATAGATTGGATAAAAAAAGCAGTAATGCTAGGTGTAGAAGTTTTACCCCCATAGTAACAGTTTTAAAATTTTAATTTTAATTAGCCTTGCACGCGCTAATTAGGCGCGCATTTGTTACGTTGGGGGGAGAGATTTGCAGAAGCAGGTTAGCGCGTGCTGTATATCTCTTTTATTTAATTACAAAAGTCGTGCCTTTGGGTGTTACCTTTTTAGGGGCGGCAGATTTTCTTTAGGATAACACGGTTTTTTTTAACAAGAATCAAAAGTAACAAATTAAATGAATTATACAAAGGGTCCGCCGGTGCGGATTAGCATGGAATTTTGTAGCGGGCGTAAATGTAGGGGGGGGGGATTTTCTATTTCACGCCGCAGGTAACAACGGCCTCCTGTCCTGCACGCCGCAGGCAAAGAACCAGGTGGTAGCGTTTGAAATTTTATAACTCAATCATTTTGTCTTTTTTCATTCTTCCTCCAATGTGTGCCTTGGTCCGTTTATGGCTCAAAACTTTTTCGATTCTTCTTCGCGGTTCCAGTCTGGGTGTCATTAATTCGTAGCATTTGAATTTATTATTTTCCGCATCAACCACTCCGCTTTCGCTAGCGCTGCCGCCTGGTTCAGTGATACAATAAAGCTGATATCTTTTTCAGATTCATAAAACAACATAGAGCCATACACGCTATTGTGGCCAATAAACGAATATCCCGGAAATTTTCTTTCCTGAATACCTAAACCGTACTGCCCGGCGCGACATAATAGTGGGTATTTGGCTTGAAATTGCCTGGCCAGTCCTACACTTTCCGCTGCGTTTAGTAGGGGGCCTTTAGCAAGGTGACGAATAAACACGTCGAGATCATTCATCGTCGATACCAACCCACCGCACCCCCAGTCGAAAGATGTATTGATGGATTCTAATGATTGGCCTCTATAATATGGATAAACAACGGTGTTCATGTTGTGTGGCCATTCATAAAATTCAAGCCAGGTATCGTTGAGACCAAGTGGCTCGGAAATCCTTTCGCGATATACCTGGTGTAGTGGTTTGTGTGTGATTTGTTCTATCAAAACACCCAGCAACAAATAGTTGGTATCAGAATAATGAACCCCTTTCCCCGGAACGAAGAGTGGTCGAAAATTCAATTCAAATTCAAAAAATTTTTCCATCACCAGTTTCCAGTTCCAAAGTTTCAATGGATGCTTCACTACATACTGTAAAAACCTCTCTTCACCCGAAAAGTAGTCGCGGAGACCCGACTCGTGTTGCAGCAGATGAAGCACTGAAATATTACGGGAATAATCTACAGCTTCAAATAAATGCAGGCCTGATAAAATTTCACATGTTTCTTTATCAATTAAATCAAAATAGCAATTCTCCAGGTTTAAATGTCCTTCTTCTTTCAGTTGAAGTATAATGGTCGTCGTGAATAGTTTTGTGATACTTCCTATTCGGAAGCTGTCATTCGCCGCGATTGCTTTACCAAACTCTCCGGCTAATCCTATTGCGTTTGAGTAATGAACGCCTTCATCTTCTTTAGTAAAAGCGAGCATGCAGTTGTAAACGGGGTTGCTGCCGCTCGGTTTTATACAAAGCGATAGCAGCTTTTCAACCTCGACTACATTATATTCCATTTGTTTCTTTTAATTGTTGTGCAAATAAGTAGTCATTTCTTAGCCGGGGTGTTTTCTGCTGCAGACCTGCTTTTCCGGACAGTCTCATGATATTTTCAAACCCACCGCCCGGGACGATCGTAATTTTCAAAGGTTCAATGGCCTTATGAGTCACCAGGTCTTTATAACAAAAATTCCGGTTGCGTATTTCCGCATCGAGTTGCTTTGCAAAAGCAGTCATGTCATCGGGTTTCTGACCAAATTCTATAAACCATTCGTGAAATGGTAAAGCTCCTTTGGATATATTGGGCGCAATAGTATAGTCCACAATTGTTGAGTTAGTTGCGGCTGCAACTTCCGCAATTGAGTTTTCGGTTTCTTCAGATGTGACATGTTCGCCAAAGGCAGAAATAAATTGCGCCGTTCGCCCGGTAATTCGTACCCGGTGCGGGGATACCGATGTAAAGCGCACAGTGTCACCGATCAGGTAGCCCCAAAGACCGGCATTTGTATTTAGCACCAGCGCATAATTTATTCCGGGCTGCACATCCTTTATTGAAATTCTGCCAGGATCTTTCATGTAAAGTTCATCCACCGGTACGAATTCAAAGAATATCCCGTTATCTAATACCAGTTGCATGCCCCGTTCTTCCAGCCGATCCTGGTATGCTATAAAACCTTCGGTGGAAGGATAGGTTTCGAGGACATCGAAAGGCATCCGGATATAATTTTTTATTTCAGGTAAAAACGGTTCATAGTCCATGCCACTCAAAAGTAATAATTTGAAATTGGGAAACAGTTCCTCGAATTCCCGGCCGGACTTCCGCAATGCTCGTAAAAAAATTAATAGCCAAACAGGCATAGCGACGATGGTGCGGATGTCTTTCCTAGCCGATATTGTTATCATCGCTTGTATTCTCTTTTCAAAATCTAATATTGAATTTACCGCGTTTGAAGGCAGTCGTAGCGACTGGTAGATCACCGGTACGCAGGCATTCGCGATAGTTGAAATAGGCGCAGCCTTAATCCCATTTACATCTTCAAAGAAATGCCCGTCAGAAAACAACAACGCTTTGCCTTTCAAAAAAGAATATGTTTTATACCTGTGCGCATAATTCACTGCAGCATATTGCGGCGACACGACCTGGTTCTTCAACGATGCTTTTGTAACGGGTAAAAATTTTATGTTGCTCGTGGTGCCCGAACTCTTTCCTAAAAAGGCCGGCCGGCCTTTCCATAGTACATCAGACTCACCGGATTTTATTCTTTCAATATAAGGGAGCAAATCATCATAGATTGTTAAGGGTACTTGGCGTTTGAAGTCTTCGTATGTTTTTACGGATGAAAATAAATGATCCCGCCCAAAGAGGGTGTTGCTGGCCGTCTCTATCAATGAATGCATCAGCTTTTCCTGGCATAAAACCGGGTTAGTCAACATGCGGTTAACCCTCTTGTATTTATAATTTATAACGGTTGCTAATAACGCATCAAGGAAGCTCAATGAAAAAAGTTAAGGTTTATATATAATCGAATGCCGACGCAAAAAGAGGCCGAAGTTTTAAATCAGATATTTCCGACTCATCTAACTTGTGAAACGAGGCCAGGATAAATACATCTGATTCCTTAATAAATGCATGAATTAAACCAGTTTTTATATTCGCCAGGATTCTTTTCCGCGTGGGGCAGCTTTGTCCCATCCAGAACATAGCAGACTTTAATTTCTCTTTAGCCAACAAACCTTCAAACAATGTCGCCAGCTGATTTTCATAACCCGGCTTAGAATAAATTCCCTCGAATGCAAGGAATTCAAAACGCCGGGGATTAAATAATCGATTTAGCAGGGGAATCCGGGGCACAATAGTCATAATAACCTTTCCCATCAACCCTGCCATTTTGTTGATGACCCAGTGCACCCGATGAAACTGGCAGCCCGCAATGACCTCACCCTTTTCACGAATAACATAATAGTTATCGCGCATGAAGAGGGAATTGAATTGGACAAGGGCATGGTCGCCGTATTGGGTCGCCAACAATTGCAAAACTTCCGTTTTTACCTCCTCTGAGTTTACCTGTTCGATATGTTTATTTGCTTTTGGAAAAAAGCGGCTGAAGCCATTTGTTTTTATTACGCCGATGTTTTCGTAGCTGGCATTTTCAACGGTCTTATAGGAGGCTCGGTTTCCTTTTTCAATGCAGGCAAAGAAAATAGTCTTTTCCATTTCCCCATGCCGTACAGCTTCCATCACTTTTACAGCATATTTTTTCATCACACCCTTACCCCTGATCTCTTTGGAGGAAGCAAAATAGCGGATATAATAACAATTGTACAGACTTTGTCCGGCAGTAACTAGCGTGTTACAAAAAACGGCTGTACCCTGAATTTTATCATCTTCATGGATGGCAATCAGCGTAGGTTGGAATAATAGATGAATATGCTCTTCGGTATTCTTGTGTTCATATACTGCACCATCGTTACCCCAGGCAATACTATCTAAAAATGACAGGGCGTCAGTGGGAATCCGATCATGACGCCAAATCGAATAATGACCTTCCTGCAGCAGTAGTTTCTTTTCCATCAAACATTTTCTTTTTGATGATACGGGATTGAAACGCCTTTTGCTGTTAAGATACCCGCTTCCTCCATTTGCTGGCAACTTTGCTGTATCTTTTCTTCCAACATTACAAGTATGCCTGGTGTGTGAGCAGATGAAAGAAAACAATTCCTTCCCTCCCACACGTACACGCCATTTAAAAGCAGTTGATAATAAAGGAGGTGTAATTTTCCCGGGGTATTAAATCTAAACAGCGATGCAAAATGACTAATAGAAAGCTGGTAGCCATTACTGCTAAAAAAACAATTAAGTCTTGCGCAAAATGCGTTCGTGGCATCATTCAGATCAGTCAATAATTTGCCGTCATGCCGGCTTAGTATTTCCAGGGTTTTAAGCGAAGCGGCCATAGCTAACGGGTGGTGACAGAATGTTCCGGCGACGAAAGTTGCCTTCACAGAAGGAATGGAGTTATCGCCATATTGCCAGTAACCGCCGTCCGTTGCATCAAGGAACTGCGTTTTACCGGCAACGATACCAATGGGCAATCCCCCACCAATTACTTTTCCATAAGTAACAATGTCGGCGCGCACATCGAAGAAATCCTGGGCTCCGCCCAACCCAATTCTGAAACCGGTAATTACCTCGTCGAAGATCAGCGCGATATTATTTTCAGCAGTTATATTTCTTAGTTCGTGCAGATACTTGCGGGGCTGGAAGCCGGGATTGCGGCTCTGTACAGGTTCAGTAATAACAGCTGCAATATCATCTTTATGCTTTTTGATAAACTCCAGTGATTCGTCTGAACCATATTCGAGCAGGTAAGATTCATTTAATATGGATTGCGTTACGCCGGGCACCATTTCCTTTGCGAAATGTGTAACCGGGTCAGTCTTAAGCGACAGAAAGCAATCAAATGTGCCGTGATACGCACCCTTAAAAAACACAATATTTTTCTTCTTCGTAGTAGCCTTCGCGATCCTTAAAGCCACCATAACGGCCTCTGTTCCGGAGTTAAAAAAAGCAACCCTTTCAGCTCCGGTGGCGCTTGATATCTCCCTTGCAAGCTTACCTGCCAAAGGCGAAATGGGCCCAACCGACCAGCTTTTAGTCAACTGTTCTTCTATCGCTTTACGCAACGGCCTATGATTATGTCCAAACAAAATGGACCCGAATCCCATGGTAAGGTCAATATATTCATTGCCGTCGATATCATACAAATGCGCACCCTCCGCGCGGTTGCACACAAGTGTGTACAGCAGTTCCTTCATTTCCGGGGAGAAGCCAGCGGCATTACGGTTAAGGGCCAGGCAGCGACGGTAGTCTTGGGTGTGTTGTTTTGTAAGCCGATGCTTTTCTAAGAGTTGCTGGCGCATATAGCAATATTTAGATGTTGACAGAATATATATCCAAGGTGAAGCTCATTAGGATAGCTGTCCGCACCAGGAACCTCTATGCAGGTCGTCTTACTCGGCGGAGTATAGACTGAAAGTACGGCGTTTTTAGATTAAATGCAAGTGTGCCGCAATTATCGGGAGTGAAAAGTTGTCTCTGGTCCGGACATACAGGTAGGGCATTGCGCGTGGGGATCTCTGTGCCCTTTGAATTCTTTTAGTTTTTTGTGGTTTGATAATTCCATCCCTACTCTCTTACTGGTCACTTGACATCCTTTGGTTTGTGGTTTTCGTTTCGCTCTTTTATACTTTCTTAATGCCCCTTCGCGACTTCGATTTTTAATTTCCAAAAATTACATATCCTGTATCACCGGTTCCACCAACCTCTTCAACTTTTCCAACGATTCCTGCCAGCCCAGGTAACACATTTCGACGGGTATCATTTCCGGAATACCATCCTGCGTTACTTTCAACTCTGTACCCACGGATACCTTAACTAGCCATACGGTCGTCGTCATTTCACCCGGCAAGTTTGGATCATCAAACTTATCCGTGTATTTAATAAATTCATTTGGCTTAATTTCCACGTATGTGCCGCCAAAAGAATGGCCATTCCCCGTGGTAAAATTATGAAATGACATTTTATACGTCCCGCCTTCCATTACATTCATTTCATGCACAGTACAAAGAAAACCATAGGGCGGAATCCAGGCGGCCATCGCATTGGGTTCAGTAAACGCGCGATAAACTTTTTCGGGTGGTGCTTTCAGAACGCAGTGCAGGGAAACGGAGTTGGTTGACATAAAACTAATTTGAAGAATTACGAAATGTAAAAACTGTAGATAAATTTATTATAATAACTCGGAATTTACATAGAAAGCTATGAATTAAAATTGTATGCCTTGTCCGAGTTTCAACGGGTGTCAGTGCTGGCCTATTACGCTACTCAATTAGCCCCACCCCTGAAGGCATCCTTTTGCA
>JANXYS010000468.1 GCA_025355935.1 Chitinophagales bacterium
AGCAAAAGGACCGAATAGTAACTCTTTCTTTCCATCTATGATCCTTGTATCCAGATGAGGTACACTCATAGGAGGTGCGCCTACACTTGCTTTTCCGTAAACCTTTGCGTTGTGCTGCTCAATTACAGTTTCGCTGGTGCATCGGAGCCATTGCCCGCTGATTGGAAAGCCACCAAAACCACGGGCCTCCTCGATATTAGATTTTTCCAGCAATGGTAGTGTACCTCCACCTGCCCCGATGAAAACAAAGTCAGCAAGCACTTGCCTGTCTTTTTCCTGTAAAAAATCTTCTACGGTGATCTGCCATCTACCGTCTTGCTGTTTTTCAATATCCTTAACCTCGTGCCGCGTGTACACATTTACGGTAGCCTGTTTTTCAAGATGGCGTAACATACTTTCAGTAAGGGTTCCGAAATTAATGTCGGTGCCTAATTCCATCCTGGTAGCAGCATAAATTTCTTTTGCATCCCGACCTTCCATTACCAGTGGCATCCAGCCTCGCAACTGCGCAGAGTCTTCGGAGTAAAGCATTCCTTTGAACAGATAAGTTTGCGTAAGAGCCTGGTGTCTCTTTCTCAAATAGTCAACGTTTTCGGCACCCCATACAAAACTCATATGAGGGATAGTATGTATAAAAGTGAACGGGTTTGATAGTTGGTTCTTTTCCACTAAGCTGCTCCAGAATTGTTTTGACACCTCGAAGGATTCCGTAATATGAAGTGCCTTAGAGAGATCGATGGTACCATCTTCTTTTTCAGGCGTATAATTCAGTTCACAAAAAGCCGAGTGCCCGGTGCCGGCGTTATTCCACCCGTCGCTGCTTTCAGCAGCAACGGATGGTAGCCTTTCAAAGATATCGATACTCATCTCAGGGTCAAGTTCATGCAGGAACATTGCCAATGTTGCACTCATAATCCCTGCGCCTATTAGCACCGCATGCCTCTGTTGATACTGGTTCATGATGCTAATTTACTTTTCTGAAATTTTTATAATGACATTACTTTACTGTACGGCCCTTCCACGTGTATTTTCCAAACTTGCCGAGCCAGCCCGCAATAACGGTGTAGAGGATATGAAAAGGTTGTGCCAAAGGAAACCAAAGCAGTAGTTTCTTTCTACCAAAAAATTGGGCCACCGGGAAGAGGAAGTACATTTCAGTGATGGTCTTTAAGGCAAGTAACAGGAGCCAACCTTGAAAAACTGACATATACAACTTCCCGAAATTGTACGTAGAATTTCGGAAAATCAACAGTACCGGAAGGGCTAATAGTGAGAAATTCAGCAGGTATACAATTATTAATACTGCGGTAATCCGTTTGTCGGTATACTGGTCTGCCTTGCTCGCCCATCTGATACGTTGATTAAAAAATCCTGAAATGCTAGCCATCGGTTTTGTTTGCACAATTACATCCTTCGATTTCAGGAAGTGAACATCATCGGGGAATTCCATAGCGATTTTTTGCATAAGCAGCATATCATCCCCACTGGCGATATGATCGATGTTTTTGAAGCCCTCAACTTTTTTAAAGGCGTCGGCACTGTAAGCCATATTTGCTCCGTTGCACATGTTTAGCGATTTCCGGTTAACCCCTGCACCTGTGATCCCTTGCAAGCTCATGAAATCTAATTGCTGGAATTTATCTAAAAACGTTTTGCCAGTTGAAAAGCAAACGGGCATTACTATGAATCTTGCATTGCGCTCGTTATAAAAACTAACAAGTGTTCGTATCCAAAACGGGTTAACGACACAATCTGCATCGGTAGAAATGATGATTTCTCCATTGCTAACTGCCAGGGCTGTCTGAATTGCCTTTTTTTTGTAGGAATTGATGGGGCTCTGCACGTGATCTGACAGTTTAACTAGCGTAATTAACGGAAATTTTTCAACCATTGTGACGGTATTATCAGTTGAATGATCATCAACAACTATCACTTGCAACAGATCAGGAGGATAATCCTGTAGGGATATAGAAGTAAGACAAGCAGTTATATTCATCTCTTCGTTCCGTGCCGGAATGATAATGGTTACCCGCGTTGCCGGTATTTCCCCCAGGGGAATATCATATAATGGAATAGAAAGCCAGCCTGACCTGTAATACAATAAAAGTCCTGTGTAACCCGACAACAGAACGAAAATTACCAGTAATAATATGAGTTGCATATTGGTATGCCGTACAAGTGAGTGACACAAC
>JANXYS010000425.1 GCA_025355935.1 Chitinophagales bacterium
CATTGATTGATGGCCAGGGTAACTTTGGAAGCCAGGATGGAGATCCGCCAGCTGCTATGCGTTATACCGAAGTTAGGATGGAAAAGTTTGCTGAGGCCATGATCGAGGATATAGACAAGGATACAGTGGATTATCAATTGAACTTTGATGATTCTTTAAAAGAGCCCACGGTATTGCCTACACGCATTCCGCAGCTACTGGTAAACGGCAGCAGTGGGATTGCAGTTGGTATGGCTACTAATATGATGCCGCACAACCTTCGGGAAGTAATTGATGGTTGTATCGCCTACATTGATAACAATGAAATTGAGGTTGAAGAGCTGATAAAATATGTTAAGGCTCCTGATTTTCCTACGGGCGGAATTATCTATGGCTATGAAGGTGTGAAAGCTGCTTTATTAACTGGTCGCGGAAGGGTAGTGCTTCGTGGTAAAACAACCATTGAAACAGATGCACGCGGACGCGAAAAGATCGTAATCACTGAGATTCCGTACCAGGTAAACCGCGATCAGCTCACCCAGAAAATCGGGGAACTTATCAACGATAAAGTGATTGAAGGGATCAGCGATGTCAATAATGAAAGTAATAATAAAGAAGGAACAAGGATAGTTGTTGAACTAAAGAAAGATGTAGTTGCGCAGGTTATCATTAACCAGCTTTTTAAACATTCAGAACTCCAAACTTCTTTTGGTATTAATAACGTGGCACTTGTAAAAGGCCGGCCCCGAATTTTAAACGTTAAAGATCTGATCTCCGAATTCGTTGATTTCCGACATGAAGTAGTTGTTCGCAGAACAAAGTACGAACTTAGGAAAGCTGAAGAAAGAGCGCATATCCTGGAGGGTTATATCATTGCCCTGGATAATCTGGATGCTGTAATTAAACTTATCCGCGAAAGCTCTACGCCAAACATCGCGCAGGAAGGACTGATCAGTAATTTCGGTATGAGCGAAATTCAGTCAAAAGCTGTTCTGGAACTACGTCTTCAGCGTTTGACGGGTATGGAGATAGACAAGATTCGCGAGGAGCATGCTGAGATTATGAAATTGATTGAAAAATTAAAAGAGATTTTGGCAAATGAAGGGCTTCGCTTTGAGATTATAAAAACAGAGTTGCTGGAAGTGAAATTAAAATTTGGTGATGACCGGAAATCGGAAATTGTTTATGCTGATGATGAGATAAATATGCTCGACCTGATCGAGGAAGAAGACGTGGTTGTTACCATTTCACACCTGGGTTATATCAAGCGGACTTCTGCAACAGAATATCGCCAGCAGCGCCGCGGTGGACGCGGAGCGAAAGGAAGTAGTACCCGCCAGGAAGATTTTATAGAACATTTATTTGTAGCTAGTACTCACCATACGCTCATGATTTTTACAGAGAAGGGCCGTTGTTTCTGGTTAAAGGTTTACCAAATTCCTGAAGGTGATCGAACTAGTAAAGGACGTGCGCTGCAGAATATGATCCAGATTCCCCCGGATGATAAAGTACGGGCGATCATTGACGTTAAGAATTTTGAGGATGAAGAATACGTAGGCAAACATTACATCGTATTATGTACGAGAAATGGAATTATCAACAAGTCAAAACTAAAAGACTTTAGCCGTCCGCGGCAGAACGGTATTAACGCCATTGACATTCGTGAGGGCGATCAACTAATTGCGGCCCGCATGACCGACGGCAACTGCGAAATTATGATGGCTGTTAAAAGTGGCAGGGCCATACGTTTCCCTGAAAGTAAGGTTAGGGCTACAGGACGTGGTGGTATTGGGGTTTACGGAATTGAAGTGGATGAAAAGACGGATGCAGTAGTAAGCATGATTACTGTAAACAAAGATGATAAAACGAAAACCGTTTTAGTGGTAAGTGAAAAAGGTTATGGTAAACGAACGTTTATGGACGATCCGGAGTCTAGCGAGCCGAATTACAGGATAACCAACCGTGGTGGCAAGGGTGTCAAAACAATCAAGGTTACTGAGAAAACCGGAGGACTGGTAGGTTTGCTTGATGTAACAGAGAAAGAGGATCTGATGATCACCTGCGTAAGTGGCATTACGATTAGGATGGCTGTAAGCAAGATCAGCGAACAGAGCCGCGCAACGCAAGGTGTCCGACTAATAAAAGTTGACGATGGAGATTCAATCGCTGCGATTACCCAACTAGACGAACAGGAAGTTGAGGAGGAAATAGAACACATCCAGGATGCGGTTGTAGAAGCTGAAATAATTAACGAGGAACAGGAAATCGTAGATTTGGAGGAATTGCTTGATAAAGCAGATGGCGAAGAAGATGAAGAATCTGAAGACGATGAGGCCGATGAGGAGGATGAAAACAAGAAACCGATTGCTTAATATTTGA
>JANXYS010000008.1 GCA_025355935.1 Chitinophagales bacterium
CGCCATTGGCTGTCTTACGACCCTGAAATTTTGATCCGTAGAAGCTGGCCTGGCCATAAAGTATCGTCTTCCTGTTTTTCGATAGTTTGTGAGAGTGTGATGTTTTCTTCTGTTCTATTGCCGGCATGGCCTGCAAGCAAGAAAATGCTAATATAAGAGTGATAGTAATTTTGGCAACAAATCCAGCATCCTTCATGCAAAAGATTAAAATGAACAATTAGTTTCCTGCAAAATATTTTTCTCTAAGAAGTTTGTCATCGCTATAAATATCGTCATAAAATTTAATACCTCCATTTATGACCTCGCAGCCAAAGTAACGGATAAATAAGGGAAATTTATTTTTCACAGCTACTACGTGTTTCTTTTTAGCCGCCACCCAATTCATAATCGAATCAACGTTTACCCTCATGGTATCTGTAGCTTTAGCCTTAATACTATCGTTTTGTACGAGATAAGCTGCTAATTTTTTCCAATCCTGCACCCGTACACACCCATGACTCAGGCTTCGCAAACTGTTATTAAAAAGATAACGCTGATTAGTATCGTGTAAGTATACAGCGTAAGGATTATTAAAGTTAAATTTTATTACTCCCAGGGCATTGTCATCGCCACTTCCCTGTTGCACATTGAAGGGTATATTTTTACTGTATTTCGACCAGTTTACTGCATACGGATCAACTTTTTCACCCTTATTATTTAAAAGGTAAAATCCTTTCCGCTCAAGATAACCGGCATTTTGTTGAAGCCTTACCAGCATTTTATCCTTCACAATTATGCTGGATGGGATTGTCCATGTGGGGTAAATGACCATATCCGTAATGGCGCTTGTAAGCTGCGGCGTCGGAGTTCCGGGCTTACCGCAAATTATCTTAGACTGAAAAACAATGCTATCTGACGATATAAGCTTTAAATTGTAAGCTGGAAGGTTAACCCAAATATATTTCTCAGGCATTTTTCGTGGGAGCTGCTTATAACGGTCGAGGGTAATAGCAATTCTCTTGAATTTTTCTCGATCGGTATTATTAAGGGTTCTAGCAAGGTATGCCGTTATTTTCCCATCAACTTTTAAACCTTTCACCTGCTGATACTTCTTTATGCTACCTGCCAGGTTCACGGAATCAGGCAAACTTTTGCTTCCCACCTCTATTCCGCTCTCTCCAAGTCGGATTGCCAATTTTTTAATAAAAGCAAGTGAATCCTTAAATGGATAAGCTATATAAGTATAAGAACGACTATCCATACTGTCAATGAATTTCCTGGCAGTACTTTTCAGTAATTTATAATTTGTGTGAGTAGGTTGTGCTAACCGGAGCGCCACAGTAAGTGAACCGCCTGTTCTTAATGAATCAAGTGGCGCAAAAAAAACGGTTGAATAAATTGTTTCCTTATTTTTCCAGCCCATACTTTCTGGTTGAAGCCTCCCCTGTCCAAGATCTTGCAACAGATGAAATAGTTCATCCGTGAATAAGAGGTCAGCCTTCGCCCAAAACATGGCATCGCTTTTTGTTGAATCTTCTGCTGTGCCTCTTTTCAATGATTTAAGAACTTTCGCCCGATAAGTTTCGGGAAAGAGGCCGTCCCAGGAAGCGTGCTCGAGGTAAGTTATGATGGAATCGGCAAGCGGAATAAACTTTTCTGTATTGCTCCAAACGGGTGAGAAATTATTTTTCTCATAATAGATTTTCACTGCCTTAGAAAAATGAATATGCATGGAATCCGGCCCGGTTTCGCTTTCAGTGTTAACAAGCAATTTTAAACTTTCCCGAACAACGTCATTCATGCTTGCCGGATCTTTAACAATTTTGGTTTGATGTTTATCAGCAAGCTTGCTTTTGCACGCTAATAGAGATGGAAGCAGGAGTACCAGCAGGCACATCAAGTAAGTCCGGAGCAGTAACATAGTAGGATAAAAATTAAGTATATTTAAGAAATTTCTTTGATGAATGAAAATATTTTTTTTCGCTACAAGTTACCATTTCGCCGGGTAAATTTTTCAGTTTATTTAATCTATCTATTACTTATTTCTTTTAATGCTAAAGCGCAGGACTCAACACTGAACAAGTATGGTTTGTACATCATCAGCGATGAAGCAGGCTTCCGGAGAAGCATTGAAAATCAGCCTGAAAAATTGATGGTTGATATTGGCATGTCAGTGCCCGGCATTATACTCAACCTTAGGTATGCTGGCAAAAATAATTTCCTGCATGAGCAATTATATAGTCATACAAACAGCTCGTATTTACGCCTTCGGGCTGTGATGGCCCTGGCAGGGGCGCAGCGTGAACTTAATAATAAAAAGATAGGATTGATGATATGGGATGCGTACCGTCCTTATAGTGTGACTGAGAAAATGTGGGCACAAATCAAAGATGACAGGTACACAGCGAACCCCAACAAAGGAAGTGGCCACAACCGTGGAATCGCAGTTGATGTAACCCTCATTGATACTATTACAAAGATGCCTCTCTATATGGGAACCGACTTTGACAACTTTACTGACACTGCTCACCATGATTTTAAGAATCTCCCTCAATTGGCATTATCAAATAGAGCCTTGTTGCGCTTAACCATGGAAAAGCACGGCTTCAAGGCACTCGAGACAGAATGGTGGCATTACTATCTGCAAGCCGGAGAAGCTTTTGAATTACTAGACCTCCCATTCCGTGTCATGAGCCGATTATCACATCAAAAATAATTCCTGTCGGTTACTTTTGTTTATAAATTTGCAGTTGAACTTTTATCATGAAGTATTACATTATTGCCGGGGAAGCAAGTGGCGACCTTCACGGAAGCAATTTGATTAAAGAACTTAAAAAGTTGGACAGTACTGCAGAAATACGGTGCTGGGGAGGAGAAAAGATGGAAGCCGCTGGAGGAACGTTAGTTAAACATTACCGCGACCTTGCATTTATGGGATTCTCGGAAGTGCTGATGAACCTGCCAACGATTATCAGGAATATATCTTTTTGCAAAAATGATATATCAGGATTTATACCCGATGTGCTGGTGTTAGTGGACTATCCTGGCTTTAATCTGCGAATCGCAAAGTGGGCCAAACTCAAAGGATTTAAAATTGTATATTATATTTCGCCCCAGGTTTGGGCCTGGAAAGAAAACAGGGTGCACGGAATTAAAAAGTACGTGGATAAAATGCTCGTTATTCTTCCATTTGAAAAAGATTTTTACAAAAAATGGAAATATGATGTCACTTACGTTGGGCATCCACTGGTTGAGGTAATAGAAGAATATCTTCTCGAATATAATGAACAGCCCATCTTATCTACACACCAAAATGCGGGTACAATTGCACTGCTTCCCGGGAGCCGTCAGCAAGAGATTCTTAAGAAACTACCAATTATGCTGGAAGTCGCGGCAAGTTTCCCCAACTACCGTTTTATAGTGGCTAAAGCTCCAGGAATTGAGAACGCATTTTATGATGAGCTTCTAAAAAACTATGATAACGTACATACCGTGTCAGGGAAGACGTACATGTTATTGGCGGAAGCAAAAGCTGCATTAGTTACTAGCGGAACGGCCACCCTTGAGACTGCCTTGTTCGCCGTGCCGGAAGTTATTTGCTATAAAGGGAGTACAATATCATATCAAATTGCAAAGCGGCTTGTTAAAATAAAATATATAGGATTGGTTAACTTAATAATGGACAAGCAAGTCGTAACGGAATTAATACAAGACAAATTAAATGTCGAAAATTTGAAAATCGAACTTAACAGCATACTTCACGACGGCGTACGAAAGTCGGCAATGCAAAAAGATTATGCGAGTTTAAAGAACTTACTTAGTGCCGGGGGCCATGCGTCGTCCAATGCCGCACGGCAGATACAATCGTTCTTGAAGAATTAGCGCCTTATAAGTTTAATAGCAAGTATAATCATAGCAATTAGGAATAGGAAAATTGACAGGCGATTGATCCCATGCATATACTTCATCCACTGGGTTGGCTCCTCGTTAGGATCTCTCTTTTTAAGGTAAAGATATTCAGCCACTTGTTTAAGAACACTCATGATGAAAGATTTTCAGGTGAATTGCTACAAAGATATAAACACTGTTAATTTGCTTTTGTTCAAAAAACCTATTTACCCTGTACATCGTACATCTATAAACACTTCGAATGAAATTAATAGTTACAGCTTTCATCCTTGGTTCACTAGCGCTGGGATGCAACGCACAAAAAACCCGGACCCGTGCTTCGGCCGTTCACTCATATTCCGTGGTTAAAACCGACGCCGAGTGGAGAAAACAACTAACATCCTTACAATTCCAGGTTACACGTCAAAAAGGAACAGAACAACCATTTACCGGAGACACGTGGGATAACCATGCCGCCGGGGTTTACAATTGCGTCGACTGTGGACAACGCCTTTTTAGCTCTACAGCAAAATTTGAAAGTGGAACCGGGTGGCCAAGTTTTTATCAGCCCCTTATAAAAAAGAATGTTGAAGAAATTACTGACAATTCTATCGGTATGGCCAGGACCGAAGTCAATTGTAGCCGCTGCGGCGCCCATCTCGGTCATGTTTTTAACGACGGGCCAAGGCCGACAGGCTTGCGGTATTGTATGAACTCGGCCTCGCTAAAATTCGTTAAACAGTAAACTTATATACTGATATCTTTTTTTAATACCCCTTTCCCAGGGGTATTCTTGTGTTGAATCGTTTGAGAAGTAACTTTTGCGTGATAATTGTATTTTGGAAAATAAAAACGATATTTTAGCTCAGAAATTAAGACATAAATACTCATCGATGAAAAAAATTGTTGAAAAGCATCCACTTGCAATACGTTGGTTTCATTGGGTAAATTTTCCAATTCTGTGCATTATGATCTGGAGTGGCTTACTGATCTATTGGGCAAATGATGTATATAAACTTGGCTGGAATGATAAAACGATACTTAAATTTTTCCCGCAATCAATGTATGACGCATTCAAAATTCCGTTTAGGCTTGCCGAAGGCATGAGTTTACATTTTGTATTCATGTGGCTATTCGCCATTAACGGTCTTGCATATTTTATTTACATTTTTTTTTCACGCGAATACAAGCTTCTTTTCCCAAACCGAAACTCCATCAAAGAATCGTGGCTGGTAATATTACATGACCTGCACATTCGAAAAACTGCTCCCCCACAAAAAAAATATAATGCTGCACAAAGATTAGCTTATACAACTATTATCTTCTGTGGTTTCTTAATGCTTTTAACCGGACTTGCAATCTACAAACCTGCGCAATTGAACTGGCTATGTACGATATTTGGCGGGTACGAATGGGCAAGAGCAGAACATTTTATTATCACGATTATTTTTGTTTTGTTTTTTGTTGTGCATGTAGCGCAAGTTGTACTTGCTGGCTGGAACAATTTCAGTGCAATGATTACAGGGTTTGAAGTGGTTAAACTAAAGAAAACTGAAACTCACATCATACCAGATCAAGTTCCAACAGAAATAAGCGTTACAGAATAATTGTCTGACAAAAAGAATCATCATGGATCAAAAGGAAAAAGTAGTTTCCGAAAAATACATCCGAAACAAAACTATAGTCGCCTTTGGCATATTTGTAATTCTCATTATCTGTAGCCTGCTGGCATGGAAATGGCTACAAAACCAACCAAGGGAGGAAGGTGCATTAAGACCTTTGCGAAAAGTATTGAATGCGAATGAAATCGTATTTCAGAATCTCTACAGCACTGGTAACCTATCGAAAGTATACCCAGCCAGTAAGGCCGCACCGCGGGTGAGGGTAAACGGTGATGCGGGACTTGCGGACAATTTTGACACTGCATCATGGCGGCTAAAACTCACTAGAAGTCCGGGAGACACTCTTTTTATTACGTTGGACGATGTGAAGAAATTACCGAAGACAGAGGTAATATTCGATTTCAAATGTATTGAAGGATGGAGTCAGGTTACTCACTGGGCGGGAGTTCGCTTCAGCGAGTTTGCAAAGCACTACGGACTCAACGATCAGACTAAATCGCTTTACACGGGGTTGATAACTCCTGATCAGGAATATTACGTTGGCATAGATACAAAGAGTATGATGCATGATCAAACTATTCTTTGTTATGAAATGAATGGAAAGCCTTTACCAATGAACCAGGGATACCCGCTTCGGCTGATAATACCTGTGAAATATGGCGTTAAACATTTGAAACGAATCGGTACTATGTATTTCAGTAACTCCCGGCCAAAAGATTATTGGTTCGAACGTGGATATGATTATTATTGCGGTCTCTAATAGTTTTTAAGTTTGCTATGTGGCCGTGCGAATCATTCGCATCTCTTTCCCGACGTTCAGAAAAATATTATTTCATTATCTTTATTGTTATTTCAAATTCCTGAATGACAAGAGAAAGAAAATTTATGATGGAAGCAATTGCCCTTTCAGAGAAAGGTATTAATTGTAATGATGGAGGTCCATTTGGTTGTGTGATTGTAAAAGGAGAGACAGTGATAGGAAGAGGTAATAATAAAGTACTTTCCAGTAACGATCCAACGGCGCATGCCGAGGTGGTTGCTATTCGCGATGCTTGCAAAAACCTTGGATCTTTCCAATTAACAGATTGTGAGGTATTCTCCTCTTGTGAGCCATGTCCTATGTGCCTTGGGGCACTGTACTGGGCGCGTCCAAAGGTAATTTATTTTGCAAATACCCGACAGGACGCCGCGGATGCAGGCTTCGATGACTCTATGATTTATGAAGAAATGAAAGCCTGTATAATGGAAAGAAAAATTCCGATTATCCCATTAGCTAGAAAGGAGGCTTTAAAAGTTTTTGAAAGTTGGAAGCTTAAAACCGATAAAACAGTTTACTAGTCTTGATTCTTCTTGGTGATAGTTGTGCTGATATACATAACTATAGTTTTCTCCATAAACTATACAAGCACCTGCACTATTCCCGCTTCTTTATTATCGACCTAAACAACGGTTATTTTACTGATATCAACTAATTGTTTTGCGGTATAGGTTTCATAACCATAACCTATATGTGGGTTCTGTATTTAAGCTGCGGACCGGAACATCAGGCTGATTTTTTTACTTAACACAACTCTGTTATAATGTAAGCATCCGACTACCACCCTTACCCTTCATCCACTAAATAATCTCAGCTTTGCATAAAGATAATTTTATGCCGGCAACAATAGAGCAACGTACACAATTTCTTGAGATGATTACCGAGTG
>JANXYS010000011.1 GCA_025355935.1 Chitinophagales bacterium
TTATTGGCGACAATGCTTCTCCCGCCAGGTTTTTTACATCCGCGGGCTCCACCCTTGTAACAGCAAACCTGGATGGTCTTGGTGGCATAACGGCTACGGGTAGCCTCCAAAACTTCCAGTCCACCAGCTTGAATTCCGTAAACGGCGCAGCACAGTTTGCTGATGGCGTTCATTATGTATTTAACGCAGCAACTAAAACGCCCTTTCCAGCGAATGATTTTGGTAGCCCTTCCAGCCTGGCGTTTAATGCAGCGGTAGTATCAAATAGGTTAGTGAGCATGACGGTGACAGACTCGGTGAACGTTCATACCGGTGCTGCCTACACGCTTAACCCTGCCAATGGCAACAACCTATTGCTTGGGGGTATCTTACAGATTGATACACTTGGTACCTTCGATGTTGGTGGTATCAACCAGGTACGTGAGGCGGGTAACGCACAGGTAAATGTGAAAGGAACATTTATCACCCGTAATTCAAAGGGTTTTTCCGGGTACGCTTCCAGCGCAATAGACAACTCCTCCATTGATGTCTCTATCCCGGCCAGCCGTTTATTCCTTGCTCCAGGCAGCACCGTAGATTATGCAGGTCCATCCAATGCGCTCATTTCAAACCAGTTGGCATATCAAAACTTTCGAATCAGTGCTCCTGGGGGAGTTATAAAAACAGCGCCCGCCGGGGAGTTGCAAGTGAAAGGGGACTTCGAAAAAACCGGCGCCGCAATTTTCGATGCCAACGGCGGTACCATTGCTTTTACCGGTGATATCATTCAACAATATAAAAGCATTGCCCCAAGTCCTATTTTTTATAATGTTAGTAACAAAAATAAAAAGGGCTTTGTCATTAATGATACCATTGCAGCAGCTGCTGAGCTGGAGTTGGGCCCGACATCAGTCTTATCTGTTTCTGCAGATAAAGTTTTTGTGCTCTTATCTAATCGGGCTAAAACTGCCAATGTGAAAGCCGTGCCTGAAGACGCTGTTATAAACTACAACGGCACGGGTAAATTCATTGTTGAACGCTATATCAACGTTGGTGATGCGGCGCCCTATCATCCCAAAGCCTGGCAGTTCCTGGCGGTTCCGGCTTCCGGAGGTACGATCAATTCAGACTGGCAGGAAGGAAGTACGATCGCAGGCAGCAACCCGCATCCTGGCTATGGTACCCAAATTACGCGGCCATCGGGAAGTGGTTTTGATGCAGCCTCTGCAGCAACCTCCATAAAAACTTTTGATCCGGCAACCTCTAATTGGGACGCGGGTCCTGTTTCTACGTATGATTCTATCTATAACCCGAATGGATGGCTTTTATTTGTGCGTGGCGACAGGAGCGTAGGTCCTGCTTCGAGCGGCACAGGCACTGGTTCTGCTACTATGCGCACGAAGGGAAGATTAAATATTGGGAGTAAGCAGTTCATGGTTCCAAATCTAAGCTTCAGGTCGGTCGGTAATCCATACGCTTCTGCGATTGATCTGCGTAAACTGGCCAGGACTAACCTAACCGACGAAATTTATATTTGGGATCCGACGCTTGCCGGCAAGTTTGGTGTTGGAGCCTATCGAACACTCACACTAAATGCTGCCGGAACTGATTTTTTAGTTACTCCATCCGGAGGAATTTATCCCGGTCCTGTAGTGGATACCCTGCAGTCAGGACAGGCTTTTATTATAAAATCAAATGGAGAAGGTTTGTCAAATTTAGAAATTGCTGAATCGTCGAAGGTAGGTGGTAGCAATCTCGTCAACCGCATGAGTGGTGCGAGTGATGCGGGATCGCAGCTTAATGTGAACCTTTATACAAAATTAGCAGATGGGAGATCTGAGCTAATGGATGGAGCCATGGTTCTGTTCAGTGAAAATTATACGAACACCGTAAATTGGGAAGATGGTTTAAAATTTAATAATGCTGGTGAAACGGTAGGGTACAGCAGGGAGTCTAAATTGTTGGCGGTTGAACGAAGGCTGCCACCGGTTGCGGGCGACACGCTTCATTTGAATTTGTTACGGTCAAAGACTAACACCTATAACTGGCAATTTATGCCAGTCAACCTTGCAAAGCCCGGAAGAACAGCCTGGTTGCTTGATGAATATGCTAACTGCCGTGTTAAGCTTGATCTGAATGGAACAGGCATTATCAAATTTACAGTAAACGACGATGCAGCATCAAAGCAGGCAAACAGATTTAAGATTGTATTCCAGGACGCGCCCGTGGCTACTCCGGTGTTTCATTTCTTAACCGTGGCGGTTCGGCGGAATGCTAATCACAAGGTCCAGGTCGACTGGTCAGTAGAAAATGAGAATGATATCATCAAATATATACTGGAAGCGAGCAGCGATACGTTTCACTTCCATGAAGTTGGCATCACAGAAGGTACCAACCTCGGCAAGTATATATCAACGGGATTGCCTTCCAGTAAGCCTGCTCAATACTACCGTATCCGGAGCATATCACGTAATGGTGTGACGATTACAAGCAAAATTTTGTTCCTCGCAGGTGAAGATGTAGTGAGTTCAATTTCAGTTTATCCGAACCCGGTTGAAGGCAAGACTATTCATGTGAGTCTGAAAAATATACTTGCGGGCCACTACAAGGTGCAGGTTATTTCGAAAGCAGGACAGATCATTTATAAAGGTGAAATTGTAATAGCTGGCGGCGTTGAGCGAAAGTATATACTATTACCGGCCGTTACAGCAGCTGGCGCTTACCAACTAGAAATTTTTCAAAATAATA
>JANXYS010000035.1 GCA_025355935.1 Chitinophagales bacterium
AAAGAAATCAGGGATCCTTATTACGTCGCTAATTGTGCTTATAATTGCCGGAACAGTGCTTCTTTATTTTTACTTTAGTAGAAAAAAGGAAACGCCTGTAGCCGCCGAAACCCCCATTACCGATACGATATTACCCACTTCTACCGCAGTAAATATACCTGTAAGTGATACACTTGCGAAGGCGCAGATCGACACTACTTCGCGGATACCAGCTGATAAAGGCTATACTTTTAAGGTCGTTTTTAAGGAATATAATACAAAGTTAGCAGCAGATAAAGCGTTTAAAAGATATACAAATTTTGGGCACAAGATTATCATGACTCCACATGATTCTACGCGCTTTACACTTGCTATCCCGTTTACCACGGATCTGTCTGACACTACCCGAGCCAAAGATTCGCTTGGAAAATTCTTCCAGTCAAAGGTTTTTATTGACTTGAATTGATCGAAATGTTGAATTAGCCGTTTGAGATATTGTCTTTAGTTCTAAACCTCTTAGGCGGTAGACCCTCTATATCAAAATGTAGTCGATAATCTCTAGATTTTAAAAGGTAGTCGATGATAAAGTTCTGCAAAAAGGTAGTCGATGAAAAAACTTTGCAAGAAGGTAGTCGATTTTAAAAAAAAATAAAATCGACTACAATTAGCCATTTATGAGCTACGGTCCGTTAATTCCTCAATCAAAATAGTCTAAGTCGCCTAACTATTTACAGTGTGGCTGCCAAACGGCAGATCTCACACAAGATCGGAACGTCATATCACGGCATTCACCTTGCTAGTGTGGTACACATCTTTGCTATCACACTTGACAACCTAAGTTCCAGGAAGATTTGACCCAAGACCCATTTTGCTCACGACCATTTCTGATTTATAAAGCAGAAAATTACTTAATTTAAACAATCGTTTGATTTTATCAAACATTTGTTTAAATTTGCTTTTTTCCAGCGATGATCATTACAGATAAACATATCCATATTTTGCAAAAGGCCGAGGAGTTGTTTGCTCAAAATGGTTACGAGGGAACAACTGTCCGGGATATTGCCACTGCAGCCGACGTAAACCTGGCAATGATTTCCTACTACTTTGGCTCTAAAGAGAAACTTATAGAAATCCTGTTTAAAGAAAGAATGGAAGGAACCAAGCTTCGGATTGAGGCTGTTGTTAATAATCAATCCATCCTGCCATTTCAGAAACTGGAGATAATTGTTGATCAATATATCGAGCGTGTATTCAACAGTCAGAATTTTTTCAAGGTAATGCTAGCCCAACAGATGCTTCAAAAAAATGAGGTGATTATTCGCTTCATGACGCAATACAAACTTAGCTACGCAACTCTTATTGAAGAGGTAATCCAGGAAGGCCGGCGGCTGGGACATTTTTCCAAAGACGATATAGATACATTGTTGTTACTAACAAGTATGACCGGGACAGTCATGCACACCGTTGTTAGTAAAGATTATTACAGGGAATTTAATAAACATAACAAATTAGAAGAGCAGGATTTAGATACCGTGCTAAAACAGAAGCTAAGCAGGCATGTAAAGAATATTTTCAAAGTAACGTTAGGATATGAACAATAAAAAAAACTTCACAATTTCATTTACTGGTATCATCCTTCTGCTCTGTGGGTTAGGTAGTTGGGCACAAGGGACCAAATCTTTAACTTTAAAAGAGGCTATTGATCTTGGTATCAGAAATAATAAAAATTTAAAAATTCTTTCTTCGCGGATCGACGAGGCTAAAGCCGTTTTACAGGAAGCAAATGATGCCCGTCTTCCAACTTTCAATGTAAGCGGGAGTTACCTAAGGTTGAGCGGCGCTAATATTGACCTGAAGACAAAGAGCAACAACAGCTCTAACTCAAATAGCGGAAGCGCACCAAGTCCGAACCAGGCTGTTTACGGTATTGCAAGTATTTCTCTTCCGATTTATGCGGGAGGCCGGATACGATACGGTATTGAGTCGGCGAAATATCTTCAAAAAGCGGTTGAGTTGGATGCAGAACGAAATGCGGATGAGGTGATTTACAACACTGTTCAGGCGTATACAAATCTTTACAAGTCGCAAAAACAGGTAGAAATTGTAAAGGAAAATTTATCAGCTTCCAAAAGCAGGGATTCCAGTTTTTCAAATCTTGAGAAAAATGGAATAATTGCCAGGAACGATTTGTTGAAATCCCAACTACAAACCAGTAATGTCGAGCTAACGCTATTAGATGCCGGAAACAACTATAAGCTAGCTATGGTAAACATGAATCTAATGCTCGGCCTGCCTGAAAATGATCCGATTATAATCGACAGTTCATTTATTTCCGAAGAGATAAATCTAAAAAGCTTTGCAGATTATGAACTTCAGGCGCTTCAAAACAGGAAAGATGTCCAGGCGCTGGACTTTCGTGAGAAAGCGGCGGCTACCTTCATAAAGTCGGCTAAAACTGAGGCCTATCCCACCCTGGCGCTTACAGGTGGATATATCGCAGCCGACATTCCTAAGATTATTACAATAACGAATGCGGTAAACTTCGGAATGGGAGTTCAATATAATCTATCAAGCCTTTGGAAAAAAAACACGAGGTTGATGCAGGCTCAGGCCCGTGAAAAACAGGTAAAGTTTGCCAAAGATATTTCCACTGATGCCATTCGTTTGCAAGTGAACCAGGATTATCAGAACCTGTTGCTTGGCAAGAGGAAAATTGAAGTGCTTGTACGATCAAATGAGCAGGCCATAGAAAATTATCGGATTACAAATAATAAATACAATAATAGTCTTGCAACAATTACCGATTTACTCGACGCAAATGTTGCCTTACTGCAATCAAAGCTCAATATTGAATCCGCGAAAGCCGATCTCCTGCTAGCTTATCAAAAACTTCTACAAACCACCGGAACAGCAACCAGATAATTTTCAAATTAACAAGATATGTCAACAGAAAACAGTACCACCACAACGACCATTGCAGCGCCAAAAAAGAAGAGTAAAATATTTCTAATTATTCTTGTTTTACTCGTTTCTGCAGGCTTATGGTTTGGACTCACCAAATACTATCACGGCCAAAAACATGAAGAGACGGATGATGCACAAATTGAAGCCAACATCAGCCCCGTAATTTCAAAGATTTCGGGATATGTAGCAAAAATTTACGTAAAGGATAATCAGCATGTAAACAAAGGAGACACCCTTCTAACCATCGACGACCGTGATCTTCGCCTTATTCTTGCCCAGTCTGTAGCTGCACTGGGAACAGCTGGTAGCAATCTCGAAGCTGCGCGTGCAAACAGCAACGCTTCACATCAAAATATTTCTACCACCAATGCGGCCATCGTTACCGCCAATGCGCAGATAGAGGCGGCAAAAGTAAATGTTTGGCGTACCGCCGAAGATCTTAAACGTTATGAAAACCTGATTAAAGATCATTCCGTTACCCAACAGCAATATGAACAAGCGCTTGCATCAAAGCAATTGGCCGAGCGCCAGTTACAAGTACTTGTTGGGCAGAGGGCACAGGCCTCTTCCCAGACAGGAGTAGTTACTTCACAAAGTACTGCGACCTCTGAGCAAATTGGTGTGGCCGGATCAATTATCAAACAACGCCAGGTAGATGTTGAGAATGCAAAACTGAACCTTTCCTACACTGTTATTACTGCGCACGAGAGCGGCCTGGTAAGTAAGGTCCCGGTGCAGGAAGGGCAGTTCCTTCAGGCCGGCCAATCGCTATTTAGCATTGTACTTAATAACGATAAATGGATCGTCGCAAACTTTAAAGAAACCCAGTATAACAAAATGGTAATCGGACAGAAAGTAACCGTACATGCCGATGCATTTCCAAAGCATGACTTCGATGCTGTATTAAGTTCTTTCGCAGCGGCTACTGGTGCAAAATTCGCACTTCTGCCACCCGATAATGCAAGCGGAAATTTTGTGAAAGTGGTGCAGCGATTACCGGTAAAAATTGAATTTACCAACAAATCCGATTCTCTTATCACGCGTTTACGCCCCGGCATGAACGTATTCGTAGATGTTCACCTCCTTTCGGAATAGCTCCTTCGTTGTTACAAAAAGAGATCATGAACAGGAAAAAATCACAAACCTTTATTGTTTCGACAGTCAGAGCGAATCACGTTAAAATAAGCAGCATTGAATAACCTTACCCAGGACTCACTGGTCGAATACGGCAGCCGCCGCGTGATCATCACGGTAACGGCTATCCTATGTGCACTGCTGGAGATAGTAGACACAACGATCGTAAATGTAGCACTGAATGACATGCGGGGAAACCTGGGTGCCACACTGCCTGAGGTGGGCTGGGTCATAACCGCGTACGCAATTGGTAATGTAATAATTGTTCCAATGACCAGCTGGCTTTCACAACAGTTTGGACGCCGGAATTATTACGCCGCTTCGGTGATTATGTTTACCGTATGCTCCTTCCTTTGTGGAAATGCAAATGGAATCTGGGAACTCGTGGCATTTCGGTTTCTCCAAGGTGTGGGAGGTGGTGCTTTATTAGTAACGTCGCAAACCATTATAACCGAATCGTACCCTATCGAGAAGCGCAGCATGGCACAGGCTATCTACGGCCTGGGTGTGATCATAGGTCCTACACTTGGTCCGCCCTTGGGAGGATATATCGTTGATAATTTCAGCTGGCCATACATTTTTTACATTAACATCCCGATCGGTATTATCGCCACCTTATTAACCTTACAATTTGTTAGGAGTCCTAAATATGCGGAGAAGAAACTGATGAATGAAATTGACTGGCTAGGAATAGGCTTACTAGCACTAACAGTGGGCTCTCTCCAGTATGTTCTCGAACGAGGGCAGGAAGATGACTGGTTCAATAGCAGCACTATTATTATATGTACGATTCTCGCAATTTTTGGGGGCTTCTTCTTTATCTGGCGGGAACTGACTTATAAAAATCCAATTGTCGATCTGCGTGTTCTGAAAAATGGCAATCTTCGGATCGGAACGATATTATCATTTATCCTTGGTTTTGGTTTATATGGCTCCACGTTCATCCTGCCGTTGTACACGCAGAGCGTATTGGGCTGGACAGCCTTACAATCGGGGGCTTTAATGATTCCGGCGGCACTAACGACTGCTTTCATGATGCCCTTAATCGGGAAGCTATTGCAAAAAGGTGTACCCCAGCAATATCTGGTGGCAGCGGGCATGGCAGTCTTTTTTATTTATAGTTTCTGGGGCTATAAAATTGTAACTCCAGATACTGGTAAAGATGCATTCTTCTGGATGCTTATCGCCCGGGGAATAGGCTTAGGTTTACTATTTATTCCCATTACTGCCCTGTCTCTTTCAACTTTAAAAGGACAGGAAATTGGTCAGGGCGCAGCTTTCACGGGCATGATGCGACAACTGGGAGGTTCCTTTGGGGTAGCTGCAATCACAACTTTCCTTTCTCATCAAAATCCCGTCCATCGCAGCGACCTTGTTAGCCATTTAGACACAAATAGTCTGGCCGTACAGCAACGGGTTAATGCTTTGCAGCATGCTTACATGAGTAAGGGAATGACATTCGACGTTGCGCTTAACGCTGCCTATAAAGCACTGGATTATACCGTTACTAAACAAGCGGCCGTGCTTTCATACATGGATGTGTTTCTTTATCTGGGATTTATGTTCCTGATCTGTATCCCGTTTGTGCTGCTGGTGAGAGGAAACCGACGTAAAAAAATAGACCTGTCAGAAGCGATGCATTAACCTTAAAAATATTAAACCTTCATAGTGATAGCCCTCCCACCTTGCTATCTCGTGTAAACCTAATGTGTTCGGGCAATTTTGTTTTGCGACAGCCATATGCAGGCAGTTTTTTCCCGCTATAGTCCCTCTTATAAGATAAGGTGCAATGATCAGGAATTGAAGATCGGCTTATCTTCAACACTCCTGTTTAACCAGGCCACATTAAGCCACCCAGGTAATTCTTTTATAACCGGATAATGATGTCTAACATCCCTGAATACCTTTCGCCCGGTTTTTGAACCTCTTAATTAAATTCTGTCCTTCTCATATATGAAATGTATTATTTTGTTTACAATATGAGACTTATCAAACTTAATATAGGAAGCATTGCCATCCTTTTGCTGCTAACCATCTTTTTGCCCAGCCTCCCTTGTCTCGGCCAGGAATGCATTTTTAAGGATAGTCTTTTAAATATTGACTTTGGAACAACATCCCAACCACAGGAGTTTAACCTCTCCCAGCTTCGTGGTTACCGGCAGGTGCGTACCAGTTGCCCTGATAATGCATCCTTTAATTTTGTAACAAGTTCCCAGGGATGTTTCGATAATCATTGGTTTAGTCTGGAAAAGGATCATACACAAGCAAGCACTAACGGGCGAATGATGATTATAAACTCCGCATCACGGCCGGAAATATTCTTTTCTGCAAGGCTTGCGGGGTTCAAGCCCGGGACAAAGTATGAATTTGGGGTTTGGATGATGAATATTTGCCGGATTAATCAGGATTGTACCGATATGCTTCCTTCGGTTTCTATTAAACTAGAAAATGCCACTGGCGCAAAGCTGGTAGAATTCAAAACCGGTCCAATGGCCCAAACAGCTGCGCCCTTATGGCTTAAATTTAGCGGGGTGTTTGAAACCCAGGCAGATCCCGGACTTATAACATTAACCATGATGACCCTTAGTAGCGGGGTTTGTGGTAATGACTTTGCAATGGACGATATAACAGTTAGAGAATGTTACCCACCACCAACTATAACACCGACACCGGGTGCTATAGCAAGGGTAATCCCACAACTTCAAAGTCCTGTCAAATCCACCCCGGCCACTAAACCGCCCGGTAAACAACCTGTTCTTTCCGATCCTCAACTCAGTAAAAAAGATATAATTGAAAAAACTTTGCCGGTGTTCGATAAACGCGAGACTCTGTCTATAACTCGGATTAAAAATCTGCCGGTACCCGAGCCGTTGAAAAGCCGTACCAATGCGCTGGTTAAAAGAATCCTTTTCCCGAAAGGTGAGGTGTTTATTGAATTGTATGATAATGGCATAGTTGACGGAGACACTGTGAGCATTTATGATAATAACTTGCTACTGATATCAAGGGCAGGCCTTTCTGAAAAACCCATCCGGCTTAAAATAAATTTACAACCTGGTCAAACACATCATGAGTTGGTTATGGTGGCGGAAAACCTGGGTTCTATTCCACCCAACACGTCATTAATGGTGTTAACTTCAAAGGGCCGCAGAGAAGAAGTTTTTATTTCATCTAATGAACAAAAAAATGCAAAGTTGGTG
>JANXYS010000041.1 GCA_025355935.1 Chitinophagales bacterium
TCCCACCCGTTACGCATTTCAGCGGGAAGTTTCTGATATAATTCTGTTCCCTTCGTTTTCCAAAGAAGCATTTCATCGGTTACTTCTTTTACAATTTTCGCCGGGTTACCTACCACGACACTCCTGCCGGGAATAATAGAATCAGCTCTTATAAAGCTAAGTGCACCCACGATACATTCCGCGCCCAACCTGACATTATCCATGATCACAGAATTCATACCTACAAGGCAATTCCGCCCGATACTTGCTCCATGGATAATGGCACCGTGACCTATATGTACATTCTCCTCCAGTTCCACAGTAATTCCAGGAAACATATGTATCGTGCAATTTTCCTGCACGTTGCACCCATCTTTAATTACAATTCTTCCCCAATCGCCCCGGATGGCTGCACCTGGACCAATGTAAACGTCCCGACCAATAATTACGTTGCCAGTAACTGTTGCCATGGGATGTACAAAAGCTGACGAATGAATAACAGGAATATGGTTGTTGAATTTATAAATCATAATTGTAAGTAATTAAAGCAACCTTTTAGAAGTTCTAAAACAGGTGCCTTTAAACATAGCGACAAGATGATCGTACTGGTTTTTTATAGTTATGTGATACAGGCCTGTCGCTTTTCCATTGTGTAATTCGGTTGATTCTGCAAAAAGCTTGTCGCCAACGTGCACTGGTTTTAAAAAATTGATAGAGGTATCCAATGCAACCGATAAATTATTGCGGTTATTACATGCAAAAGCAAAACAACTGTCCGCCAATGAAAAAGCAATGCCGCCGTGCACAATGCCCAGCCCATTAATCATCTCAGGTCTTATGCTCATTACAATTTTGCTATAACCCGGTTTTACTTCCAGGACCGATATACCGAGCCACTGTGAAAATAAATCCTTTGAAAAAACATGTTCGACTACTTCTGAAGTAGCAAATTGATGATCGGTCATTTATATTTTTATTTACTTACTTACCTGTGAAGATAGCAGATCGCTTTTCAAGGAACGCCTTTACGCCTTCTGCATAATCACTTGTTGCAGCCGCTTTGCATTGGAGCTCATCTTCCTTTTTTAATTGGTCTTCAAAAGAGGCACTGACAGAATAATTTAAGGCCTGTTTTATTAATGCAAGTCCTGCTGTTGGCATAGCACCAAGCGTTTCGGCAATCTTAATTGATTCGTTGGCAAAGTCTCCAGTCTGAAAGACCTTGTACACCATTCCCATACGTTCCGCCTCCGTGGCTGAGATCTTATCGCCCAGCATCATCAATGCACTTGCTTTTTGAAAACCAACAAGCCTGGGTAAAAAGTAAGTCCCCCCACTATCTGGGATGAGCCCAATCTTACTGAATGCCTGAATGAAGGATGCGGAGTCTATAGCGATTACCACATCACAACACAGGGCAATATTAGCACCTGCCCCGGCCGCAACGCCATTAACAGCCGCAATTACTGGCTTTCTTAAATTCCTGATCCGGGTGACAATTGGGTTATAGTGTTCTGAAAGTATCTTATCGATTCCAATCGCATTTTCCCCGGAAAGCTCTGTTAGGTCCTGGCCCGCACAAAAAGCCTTACCCGCACCAGTTATATAAATGGCCCGCACATTGGCGTCGGCTGCACATTCATCTAGTGTTGATTGGAATAAGAATGCCATTTCACGGTTGAATGCGTTGAATTTTTCAGGCCTGTTAAGGGTTATTACGGCAACTCTGTTACTAACTTCCTTTAAAACTGATGGCATAAATCTGATTATAATAAAAAAATTGAGAACGGTATATTTAAATCGCTGATTAATGACATTTAAAATAGTCAAACGGCTCCCTGCAATCCTGACATTGATATAAAGCTTTGCACGCTGTACTCCCAAAACGGCTCAACATAATTGTATGGTGCGATTTGCATTGAGGACACTCCACAGACTCTTCTTGTGAAAAGAGATCAGATCCGCAAAATTGCGGTTTCGGGACTGGTGGTGCGATCCCGTAAGTTTTTAATTTCAACTTTCCTTTCTCAGTCATCCAATCAGTTGTCCATGCCGGAGAAAGAATGGAAGTAACTTTAAAATGCTTATATCCATTCTCCAGTAATTTTAAACGAATGTCCATAGTAATCGCATCCATGGCCGGGCAACCGCTGTAGGTAGGTGTTATAATAATGTCAATCACCCCGCTTTCATTCAATTGAATACTCCTTAGTATTCCCAGGTCAATAATGGAGAGCACAGGAATTTCAGGATCTGTTACTGATTCAAGAAGTTTCCAGATCGAGGAAACTAATGCTGATTGATTTTTATATGGTTGTAAAACACTCATTAGTAATTATGCAAATTTCGGGTTATTTTTAATGCCGGATTGCGCCGCCTGTATTTTTAATAATTCATTATATTATATGTATCAACACAATCCAAAGGCTTTACAACAGTTTAATAACCAGGTAGGCATTAAGTTTCAGTTATATAACGGTCTATTCACTGCTTTACCTTTCCACCGAATCGAGAATACAGGAATTCTTTTGTCTCTATTGTTATCCGAATGCGAAGAGGGTTTTAATAAAAAAATGAGCCCTGATGAAATTATTGAGGGTTTTTTTAAAAAACAAATCGGCGCTAAAACGCCCGCTGAACGGATTGATATGCTATTCCGGTTTACCCAGTATGCCGAACGGCAGGTGGTTCTTTTCGATGCTCTTGAAGACGCTGCATTTACTTCAGTGAATGATACAACTGGTGCCGGCACGCTTAAACACCTTTTGTCAGAAGTTGATTCCTCAAATAAAGAAGTCGAACTGGAACAAAAACTGCGGGATTTCTGCGTTCAACTGGTGCTCACAGCTCACCCTACACAATTTTACACCGGAAGTGTTCTCGGAATCATTCACGATACTACTAAAGCGGTAAAGGAAAATAATGTTTTTAACATCAATACTTATTTACAGCAACTTGGTAAGACACCCTTTTTAAAAAAACAAAAACCTACCCCGTATGATGAGGCCATCAGTTTGATATGGTTTCTGGAAAATGTATTTTATAATGCTGCCGGGGATATTGTTTCACAGTTAACGGCGAACTATCCAAACATTCTTTCTCAAAACAATCCCTTTATAAAAATGGGTTTTTGGCCGGGAGGCGACCGGGATGGAAATCCGTTTGTAACTGCGGCTACTACTTTAAGGGTTGCGGACGCCCTCAGAAGTTCAATCATCAAATGCTACTATCTTGATGTAAGAAAATTGCGTCGCAGGCTGACATTTGCCGGCGTTGAACCATTGGTTAGTTCCCTTGAAAAAAAATTATACTACAATAGTTTCGTTCCGGAGAATCGAACAAGCATCAGTAAAGATATTATCCTTGATATGCTTGTCCAGATGAAAGTGATACTGGCTAATGATCACAATAGCTTGTTTATTCATCTGGTCAACGATCTTATTAATAAGGTACATGTCTTCGGGCTACATTTTGCCACTTTGGATATTCGCCAGGAAAGTGGTGTTCATGAGGATGTCTTAAGCTGTATCGCTGAGAAAGAAAATATTTTACCGAAAAATTACCAGGATCTTTCGAAAACCGATAAGATGAAAGCGCTGGGATATTTACGGTCGTCAGCAACCACTTATATTTATGAGGGAATCGTTAAGGACACATTACAAACCATTGCTGCTATTAAACGAGTGCAGAATAATAATGGTGAAATGGGTTGTAATAGGTACATCATCAGCCAATGTAAAACTGCCCTGAATGTACTGGAGGTTTATGGTTTGTTTTTATTGAGCGGATGGAAGTCATCCGATTTGAACATTGATATCGTACCCCTATTTGAAACAGTCGAAGATCTTCGGAATGCTGCGGATGTTATGAAGGAATTGTATGAAAACAAGACTTATGCGGCGCATCTTAAAAACCGGGGAAATAAGCAAACAATAATGTTAGGCTTCTCCGACGGTACAAAGGATGGTGGTTACCTGATGGCGAACTGGAGTATCTACCTTGCAAAAGATCAGCTGAGTCATATATCCCGGGAATATAATGTAGACGTAGTTTTTTTCGACGGCCGTGGCGGTCCGCCCGCTCGTGGAGGTGGAAAAACGCATCGCTTCTACGCGGGCATGGGAAGAAATATAGCAAGCAAAGAAATACAGGTTACCGTACAAGGGCAAACAATTAGCTCAAGTTTTGGTACGGTAGATGCCGCCAAATTTAATATTGAGCAGCTCTTCAGTGCAGGTATTTCAAATCAATTGTTTTCGACTTTACAGAAAACGTTGGAACCTTCAGAGGAAGAACTATTACAACAGTTAGCCAGTGATAGTTTTGAAAAATATATCTCGCTGAAAGAACATCCGAATTTCATGAAGTATTTGAATGACATTAGCCCCTTGCAATATTACAGTGCAACCAATATCGGGAGCAGGCCTTCAAAAAGAGGAACTGGCGAGCTTACTTTGAAAGACCTGCGGGCAATTCCATATGTTGGAGCGTGGAGCCAGTTGAAACAAAATGTGACAGGCTTTTACGGGGTTGGTTCGGCGATAAAAAACCTTGACGATCAAGGCAGGCTCGAAGAAATTCTATCTTTGTACAGGACATCTCTATTCGTCAAGACTTTGTTTGACAATTGCGAGATGGCTATGAAAAAATGTTTTTTTCCATTGACAGGTCACCTGGCCAATGACGAAAATTATGGGGAGATATGGCAAATGATCTATGAGGAATTTATGCTTACCCAACATTATATACTTATCCTAACAGGAAGCAGTGAACTTATGCAAAATTACCCGGTTGATAAACTTTCCATTGAAATGCGCGAAAGGATTGTTTTGCCATTAAGCACAATTCAACAATATGCAATTGGAAAAATTAATAGCCTTGGAGATGGCCATGAAGAAGAAAAAGAAGTTTATAAAAAACTCATAATCCGAAGTTCATTTGGAATAATAAATGCGGCAAGG
>JANXYS010000049.1 GCA_025355935.1 Chitinophagales bacterium
TTATTGGCAGTAGCATTTAAAGTGCCCACCGGGGTCTCCATAATTTGAAGATCGCTAATGCTTGCAGTACCCGTGAAGGCAGGGAGCGGTTTCTGAAGGTCACTTACGGTTGCTTTAACGTCTAGAATACCTGAAGCAAATAATGTATCACCGCTGACCAGCGAACTGATGCTCTTAAGATTAAAATTATCGACGTTAATATCTACCGGGCTATTAGGAATCTGCTGGTGGCTGTTAACAAATATCTTTGATGTGTCGCTGCTCAGCAGAAAGTTGCTTACGATAATTCCCTGGCGGGAGTAACTTAAATAGTTATTGGGTGCTACGTTCCATTTTTCGTAATTCAGCAACAGACTGTCTTTCATCCTGAAAGTATACGCTTCATTTTTCACAAATGCTTCACCGCTTAATCCAAACCAATCAACATTATGATTGTCGGAGGTTTTAGCATTAAGTGCAATACTATCGTGGGCTGCTGCGCCATCGAGTTTTGTAGCGTAGAAGGTACGGGATGATGTCTTAAGCGTGTCGAACCTTATATCATAATTTAGTTTCTCGTTCCTGGAAGAAATATTTACTGCGCCTTTCGAAATTTTGTTAGAATGGTAATTTAAAAGCGGAACATCAGCCTGGAAGTTCAGTGCGCTGTCGGTATTTGCCGAAGCGTAACTTCCAACAAAGGAGATGTTATTATAGGCTCCTAAACCAGGAATCAGACCTGATACGATCGGGCTTTGTTTTATGATACCATTGAATGCTAGTTGCTGGTCAGGGATAACCAGAACCGTGTCCCTGAAGCCGGGAATCTTATAATAGTTATTAACGTAACGTTCAATCGAAAGTCCAACCTTATCATAATCAAATGCGCCCCCTGCTGTTAGTTCCGCGAAAGGCGCGTAGAAACGAATTGAATCAATGCCATTTGCTGAATTGGCAATCAATGAAAGAGTATCTAATGGGAAATGCTGTGTGCCAAGTTGGATCCATGCACTATCCACTCTCATGTTTGCGTCCAGGTGCCGGGGCTGAAGATTTTTAAAGTCAATGGCCATATCCCCCGAAAAATTAAGTGTTGTATCATAAAGGTTCAGTTTTTTGAGCTGAAGGGTATCAATATGAACATTGCCAACGAGAGTAGGGTATTGGCCGCCCACATTGCTGGCCAGATTATAATTAAGATTTATACTGCTATCTTTTATTGAGCCAGTACTTTCAATATCTCCCCGGTTAAAGCTTGCAACTATATTAGCATTTTTGTAATCATATTTATTATAATGCAGGCTGTTGACATCAGCAGTTACATTTGACCGCATAGTTTTGTAATCGAAGCCGGCGCCCTTCGCGGTGAATGTACCCGCAACATTGCCGAGTACACTATCCTGTTTAATTAAATGACCGAGGGCAAAGCCCGGAGTGGTGAGAAATAAATCATAGACTGCATTCTTGGTGTCCTTTATATTACGAATGTATCCCTTTACCTTAAGTGGACCGTAACTGCTTCCAAGCCTGAGGTTGGTAGTTATATTGTTAGAATTTCCATTAAGTTTACCGGAAGCATTGATCCTTTCAGGCAAATTGAGTTGCTTTAGTAATGCCGGAGGGAGAAACCCTGCAATGAATTTTTTATTAAGATCAAGCCTGCCTATTGTTGCATCATACTGGAGTCTTATTGGGTCCGAAATATTTTTTAATTGAATTAAGCCTGTGTAACGAAAATCTTTCGCTGAACTGTTAACATTTGCTGTAAGGTTATTTTTATCGCCAACGAAATGACCCTGTAGGTTTATCAGATCCGGTAAACTGGCAAGTTGCTGTTGATTCGCGGGCGGTACAAAACGTAAGAGATCTTTTTTAAAGATATTAGATTTGTCAATATACAGATCATACCCAAACCGGGTCGGATCAGTGAGATTAAACAACGTTCCTCTACCCGTTAGCCGGGTACCCGAAAGGCCGCTTAATTGCAGGTAAGGAAGGTATAACCGCGCCAGGTTCCCCCGCAGCTCTGTGTTGAGGTTAAGATACTGGTTAGCAAAATTGGCAGGAGGAAGCGATTTCCTGATTGCAGGTAATAATAAATACAGATCGTTAAAGGCGATAACGGAGTTGGATAAAACCGCGGCAATCTGGCTATTCTTAGGAGCTGTGGTAATTGCCGCCAAACTGTCGAATGTTAGTTGGAACGAACGCTGTATGACAGAGTGCGGCGTTTTAATATAAAGGTTGCTCGCAGCAAGCAAGGTGTCCGTCATCAGGAAATTTACGCGGGTGGTATCCAGCTGGAATCCACTCTTATCTTTAAAACTAAACTCACTTATATTGGCCCGGGTAGTATCTGCTGAATATTTAAACGCATCCACTGTACCATAAAGGTCCTTAACATCCAAGTGGGAGAAATCCAACGAATTCTGAACAGGCGGTTTATTGATGTCATCATATTTAATCGTGGAATGGGAAACTCTTACACTGGATGCCTGGAATAACCACGGCGCTTTTGCCGAAGCCGTACTGTCCTTTTTTATAACTCTCTTAGGTTGCGTAAAAACAATCGATGAACTGTCCAGCAAAAGAGAGTCTGCAGTACCTGCGGAACCGTTTAAATCGAAGTAGGCTGACGCTAAAGAAACATGTTTTATTTTGTTGGAAGAGTATAATCCTGTAATTCGATTTTCAATTAATACGTTGATATCGCGAAGGTCGATTTTGTTCGCAGTTAAGAAAAAGCCATAAGAAGATTGCTTAACGCTATCGATTGTTTTCTGCTCTTCAACAGCCCGGGGTTCTTTGTACGTGTTCATGATAAAATTTATACCGCTGGCATAAAACTTATCAATTAAAAACTGAGTGCGATCTGGTTGAAACTTATTCATTTTTACATCCAGGTTTTGGATGTTTGCATAGAAGTCCGTTCCCGCCGAACGATCATTAAATTTTAATCCAACATTGTCAAAAATAAGTTGGTCGAGGGTAAGTTTTAATTCGGCCGTATCCTTGTTAACAGTTGTCGATTTGTTTCCCGAAAAAGCATCAACTAAAAATTTATAATTGAAAAAAGAATCAGTTTCGCCGCGGTTAACTTTTAGTAGAATATTTTTAAAAAGAATTTTCTGAATGTCGGTGTTTCCCTGGATGAGTTTAAACATGCTAAGATCAACCCGCAATTCCTGACCGTAAATCAGGGTGTCTTTTTTCTGATCCTCTATGTAAACGTTTTTAATTTCCAGCCATTTAGGCAAGCTGTAATCCACTCTTCCGATACTGACCTTCGTTTTGAGTTTGTTTTGCAAATAACTTTGAACCTGGTTGCGAACTAATTTTTTGCCAAGAGGAATATTTATAAAAATGATAGCGAGAAGGATGAGGGTAAATACACCAAGCAGGATGTATAAAAGTACACGCCCGATCTTCCTGAGAATTTGCTTAGAATTTGACATTTAAGAATTAAAAGATGTTGCTCAATCGCAGGCTTAGCTTTCGCGTGCTTTTTTCTGCACCTCAAGATATGAAATATC